>LVBU01000106.1 GCA_001603185.1 Thermotogales bacterium Thermo_02
GAGTCAAAGAGACTCCTTGTATCGGTGATCATGTTGTCAGCAGTCGGACTTCTCTCTGTGGTCCTCTTCGTAATGATGAAGGCACCAGACGTTGCGATTACGGAGGCTTCCGTCGGGGCCGGTCTCACGACTGCGATTTTCTTGCTATCTCTCAGAAAACTGAAGAGAGCTGATGCAGCATGAGAAGGCTTATTGCTGCGATTATCTCTCTATTATTCTTTCTCATGTTGATAACTGTACTGAATACGGAAACCGAAGACAAAGCCGGAATCCCGGCTTACGGCGATGCCGATCTCTCTTCGAGGGTTTCAGAGAGATTCGTCACCAAATCGGTCAATGGATATGACGGAGAGATAGTCTATGGTGTCACATCCGATGCCGAGACTGGGTCTGCCAATCTCGTTACATCTATTGTCGTGAACTACCGGTCCTTTGATACTCTCGGGGAGGTCACTGTTCTCTTCATATCGGCTACCGGTGTTGGACTGCTTTTAGGGGGAGGAAAAAAGAGGATTGTGGAAGAGATCAAGGTTAGTCCGGTCGCAAGACTGGCTTCCAGAATCGTCACGCCCTTGCTTCTAACTCTGGGTATTTACGTTTTTATTCACGGGCACCTGACTCCGGGCGGTGGTTTTCCAGGAGGCGCGATTATCGCCGCTGCGTTTCTGTTGATGATGCTGACTGATGAGAAACGCAGAGCACCGTCCAAACTAAAGATTCTTGAGGGCTATATGGGTCTTACATACGTTCTTCTGGGAGTCGCCGGTCTACTAATATCCGGTTCGTTTCTTCAGAACTTTCTTCCCTCCGGAACTATCGGAGAGCTTTTAAGCGGAGGTCTCGTTCCAGTAGTCTACTCGGTTATCGGCTTGAAGGTGGGGGCTGAACTGTCAGGCATTCTCGACGATCTCGCCTGCGAAGGGAGCGATGAATCGTGATCCAGTATTTCTCGATGCTTCTTATTGCCATAGGCATCTACGGACTGCTTTCTCAGAGAAACCTCGTCAAGCTGGTAATTTCTCTCAATATTGCCGAGATAGGTGTGAATCTTTTTATCGTGTCGATTGGCTATATTGAAGACGGTCTGGTACCTATCATCTCTTCGGTAAACAGGACCTCTTCTCTGGTCTTTGTTGACCCCCTGCCGCAGGCCCTTGTGTTGACTTCGATTGTCATCGGTGTCGGAGTAACTGCTTTAGCATTGGCTCTGATAATAACGATAGGCAAGACAAAGGGAAGTATCGACCTCACCGAGCTGGGGTCTTCGGGAGGTGATGATGAATGAACCCGGTCATGCTGATAGCTGTCCCTCTTATTGCAGCCTTCATCTCTTCGCTTTTCGCAAAGCGGTCGAGTCTGCTTCTCTTGTTCGCGGCCTTTGTGAACTCTGTGATCGCCATTGCTGTCTCTCTGTCAGCCATTAACGGGAGTTATTCAATGGGTGGCTGGAGCCCTCCCTATGGAATAGAGCTAGTAGTGACGGATATGACGAGAGTACTCGTGCCGGCTGTAAACATCCTTGCTTTCTTTGCAATAGTAGTTTACTGGAGGAGACAGGACTCACCAGGAAAATACTCAATAGTATACACTATCTCCCTGGCTGCATTAAACGGCATCTTGCTTACGAACGATCTCTTCAATCTCTTCGTCTTTCTAGAAATCGCTGGAGTATCGGCTTATCTTCTTGCCAGCACTGGAAAGACCGGGTCAAGCAAGGTCGCAGCGTTCAAGTATTTGATGATCGGTTCAGTGGGATCTATTCTTTACCTTCTCGGAGTCGTTCTGGTTTACGCAACCACTGGAACCCTAAACATTTCCGAGATCGCGGCTCGTATCTCCCTCGGTCAGATAAACGGTGATGTATTGCTCCTTTCTTCTCTGCTCTTCATGATCGGACTGGGGGTCGAGGCTAAGCTTCTACCCCTTAACGGCTGGGTTCCAGATGTTTTTACGAAATCTTCCGGTCCTGCGACACTCGTGTTGGCCTCAATCTACCCACTAGCAATGATTTCGGCGTTCATCAGGGTTCTGCTGGCGGTAAGAGACGAGAGGACAATGGGTGCCGTACTCGTCCTTGGAGTTGCAACTGTTATCGGTGGAGAGGTTGTGGCTTTCGGTCAGAAGCGTTTGAGAAGAACACTTGCATACTCCAGCATAGCCCAATCGGGACTGGCGATTCTCCTGGTGGGAGTTGGTACGGCTGGAGCGATAGCTGCTTCAGTAATGATAATCGTTAACAACGCGCTGGCCAAGTTTGTACTCTTCTCTGTCGATGGCTTGGCCATCGAGAAGATAGGATCTGACGATATCGAAAAGATAACCGGTTTCGGAAGAACTTCACAAGTGACAGGTCTGGTCTTCACCGTTTCCGCGTTATCAATCGCCGGAATGCCTCTATTTATGGGATTCAGAGCCAAATTACTGGTAATATCTTCAAGCTTCGATACTGGATTGCTGATTCCCGTCATTATTTTGCTGGCCGCAGCTATCGAAGCAACTTATTACTTCCGCTGGATCTTCTCGCTTTACAAACCACCCTTCTCTCGAGTCGAGCCCCTGAAGGAGAGACTTCCGCTGGAGCTTCTGACGATCGGTATCATTCTGGCGGCTGTGTTGGTATTTCTCGGGACAAGTTCGGGAGAAACACTGGCGATATTCGATAGAGCCGGCAATTTCATGGAAGAAATCATCTTCATGGGAAAGACCCTGATTGGGGGAATGTAGATGAGTATACTCACATTGATAGTAGTCTCACTGCTGGCCGCTCCTGTTCTTTACGTAGTCGCCAGGCTGAACAGACGAATAGCCTATGTGGCTTACGCGGGTCTTCAACTGCTATCCTTTTTCACTGTGTTTTTCTCACGAGGAAGCACACTATCTTATGAAGTCATCGGCATCACTGAGAGACTGAATTTCAATTTCGGTCTATCGCCCGCAAACTGGTTTTTCGGCTCTATTGTTATGCTCGTGATCTCTATGAGCGCAGTCTTTATGCTCCCTTTGAATAAGACTCCTGCGAAGGTAATGCTTCTCGCACTAGTTTCGGCTGGAGCTCTGGGTGCCGTGTTCTCCATGGATTTTTTGACTCTGTTGATCTTCTGGGAGATCTCGACATGGGCTTCGTTGATCCTGATAATTCAGGACAGAGAAAAATCTGTGAAAGAGGCAATAAAGTACGTGTCAATAGGGGCTGTAGGAAGTTATGCAATGCTCTTTTCAGTCTTCTATATGTTGAGGGAACTAGACGCAATAGACTTTTCGACCGTGGCGGTAAGAATAGAGAAGGCACCGGTACATGTTCAGCTTGTTATCTTCATATCACTGTCCGTGATGGTCCTGGCTAAATTGGGAACCTTTCCTCTGCATACTTGGCTTCGGGGATCTCACTCTTGCGCTCCCGATGAATTTAGTCCCATACTCTCTGGAGCCATGACCAAGATCGGTGCCTTTCTGCTCTTTATAGTAGCCGTTATGATACCGTCACTCAAGATCTTCAGCCAGTTACCGCTCTTCAACGGTATTCCTCTGGCAAACTATGTCCTTGCCGCTCTTGGTGGAGTTTCAATAGTAGTCGGGACTGTGATGGCCATTAGGATGGAAGATGCAAAAGAGTTGATAGCCTTCTCTACTGTCAGCAATTCCGGTTACATTGTGCTGGCTCTGGCGATTGGGGGCACTTACGCAACTGTGGGCGGTCTGATGCACGTCTTGAATCACGCTATAGCTTCCGCAGCGATGTTTATGGCCGTAGCTGCTGTGGCTTACAGAACCGGAACTACTAAGATTCACGAAATGGGCGGTCTAATAGTGAAGATGCCCGTCTCTTTTGCGGCTTATCTAGTTGCGATCATATCTGTTGCAGGAATACCTCCTACCAGTGGCTTCGTCTCAAAATGGCTGATCTACCAGCAACTTGTACAAGATGGGCTGCCCTTCTTAGCTTTTGCAGCCTTCTTTGGAAGCATAGGATCTTTTATGTACGTATTTAAGCCACTTGCCGGAATCTTTCTTGGTCAACTGAAGCCCGAACACAGGAGTCTGAAGGAGGCTCCGCTAGCAATGGTCATTCCGATGGTCATCCTGACGCTTCTAACGGTTTTCTGGGGGATTCTACCGAGTAACGCAATACGGGCGATAAATGTCGTGACGGAATCGGTTGGAGCAGACTCTGTAAGGATAACCTTCTCCAGAATAATTGCATTGACCGGTCAGTGGGACTCGGTACTGGTAACAGGGGTATTCGCAGTAGGCTTCTTCTTGGCACTGTTGATATTCATGAAAGCCAAAAGGGCAAGACGGGTCGAACTCATGGACAATTACACCAGCGGCGAGTTTATCTATACGGCCGAGCTTTACCATTTCTCTTACAGAATGTACAGGCCTTTCGATAGAATGTTTGAGAGATGGCCATCGATGGAGATGTGGCTTGCATCGCTGTCGGATAAGATTCGGGAGCTCGGGCATCTAATACGGGCCGTCTTCTTCCCCAAGAATCCGCAGATTTATGTGGCGTATGCACTGGTCGTGCTCCTTGGGGCCTTCTGGTGGTTGAGGTGATCACATGATTATCACAATTCTTTCGGCAATCACATTGCTAGTCGTAGCGTTTTGCTATACAGTGACTCTTGAAGGTCTGGCGAGAAAGATCGAGGCCAGAATCCAGAGAAGGTACGGTCCTCCTTTTTGGCAGAACTTTATAGATATCTTCAAAGGATTGACAAAGCACTCGATCTCTCACGGCTTCATATTCGATTTTGGAGTATTGATGGCTCTTGGTGGAACAATAGCCACTGTTCTCTTCATACCGGCCGGAAGCATCGTCGTTTTTCCCGGCCTGGATAACGTATTCGTAGTCATTTATCTTCTCGCCATAGGGCTTCTCGGAATGGCTATGTCTGCCGTTGGTTCGGGAAATCCGAATGCTTCAATAGGGATCGGCAGAGCCCTGACACAGATGCTGGGCTACGAGCTCCCGTTTATGATAGTCCTGCTGGGTGTCTTCTTCCACTACCGAACTTCTTCACTTTCGGAACTTGTGGAACTACAGATTTCCGGAGGCTCATACAACGCCTGGATTATGCCGATCGGCGCGATAGTTGCCTTCATATCGCTCATGGGTATGCTTGGAAAGAAGCCGTTCGACACTTTTATTGCGCCCGCAGAGATCGCTTCAGGACCACTGGTGGAGTACAGCGGAAAGTATCTTGGAATGCTTTTGATTCAACATGCCTTTGCTACCTTCATTGAGATAGGTTTGTTCGTGAATCTCTTCCTTGGCGGCGGAAGGACTCTTTGGGAGTTCCTGCTCAAGTTTTTCCTTGTGTACTTCCTTGCCGTGATCATCTCGTCAATTATGCCTCGCTTCAGGGTCGAACAGGCCGTGAAGTTCTACTGGAAGTGGCCGCTTATACTCTCTTTTGCTCAAGTGGTCATTGTTGTTTTTGCTATGGGGAGGTGAGTGACTTGAGTAACGAACAGACCGCTTGGGAAAAGGTTGCTAATATGCTGAGGTCTAGGTCTTTGTGGATGCTTTACTATTGTACCGGCTGCGGAGCCATTGAGCTACCACCGACTATGACGGCCCGTTTCGATATGGAACGTTTTGGGATTGGCCCAATGGCTACTCCAAGGCAGGCCGATATTCTGCTTGTGACCGGATATCTCAGCACCAAGACATTGCGAAGAGTTGTTTACTCGTACGAACAGATGCAGGCGCCGAAGTATATAGTCGGGTTCGGTTCGTGCACACTCAACGGTGGAATCTACTACGATTCTTACGCCACGATAAACAGACTGGATCTCTATATACCCGTCGATCTTTATCTTGCTGGTTGCATGCCAAGACCGGAAGCAATAGTTACCGGATTCAATGAACTCATGAGGAAGATTGACAGGGGAGAGGCAACCGGTTGGAAGAACTATCAGGAAAATCACGAATGGTACAGAAAGAATCAAATAGATGCTCTCGGGGAGGTGTATGTGCACGATGAATTCCACGAATGATATGCTTGACGGTATAATGTCTGTTATTGGCCAGTTTGACTTTTCGCAGGTAAAAGAGCGCCTCTTCTCGTTGACAATCGAAAAGTCAAGATTGATTTCTCTGCTGGAACTGCTTAGGCAAAGTGGGTTCTCTCACCTCTCTCTTATTACGGGCATAGACAGAATTGCTGAAGAGAAATTTGAGGTTGCATACACTCTCTTCTCGTGGCAATCCGGTGTCACAGTAATGACAAGTGTTTTTACCGACCGTATAGATCCTGTTTTGCCGACGATTATGGAAGTCTGGCCGGTAGCGAGGTTCTATGAGCGCGATGTTCACGAATTCTTTGGAATCGTCTTCGATGGTAATCCCGATTTGAGACCTTTGATTCTCGAGAATTGGGATGGAATTCCCCCGATGAGAAAGGACTTCGATTCCCTTAAATACTCCAAGGAACACTTCCCCGACAGGGAGTACAGGGCTGATTTTCTGGCGGAAGGAAGTGATGGAGATGAGTAAGGAAGTCAAGCTCTTCCTTGGACCCAACCATCCCGGAATGCATGGGAATGCCAGTGTTCATATGTACGTGGAGGGCGACACAGTAATAAAGTCTAGGATGGTTCCAGGGTTCCTGCACCGGGGCTTTGAAAAGCTAATGGAGCAGCGGACCTGGATGCAGAATCTCGCCCTGATACCGCGAATTTGCGTTCCTGAACCGGATATCAACGAGATGGTATATGCCATGGCCATTGAGACTCTTACCGGTACTCAAGTACCGGAACGCGCTCACTGGATAAGAATGCTTATACTCGAACTGGCAAGACTGGCCTCCCATTTGATGGCCATGGGTGGAATCGGTGGAGCAACGGGTCTCTATACGATGCCCCATTGGACTCTGGCGGATAGAGATCTTGTGTTGGATATATTTGAGAAGATAACCGGAGCCAGAATCTATCACATGTATATTGTTCCCGGAGGTGTCAGGAAGGATCTTCCCGAAGGTGTAGAAGAAGATATTTCGAAGCTGCTTGACTATATCGAAAGCAGGAAAGACGAGTATGAGAATCTTCTCCTGAAGAACAGGATAATCAGAACACGCACAAAGGGCCTAGCAGTATTGGACCGTGAAGAGGCGATGCGACTGGGAATAACGGGAGTAGCACTGAGAGCGACTGGTATTCCTTACGATCTGAGAAAAGTTGACCCCTACGCCAGATATGAAAGTGTTGTTTTTGATATCCCGACGGCCACTGAGGGCGACGCTTTTGCGAGGTTTACCCTGAAGTACTACGAAGTTGCTCAAACGATAAGGATTATCAGACAGGTTCTGGAGAAGCTGCCGAAAGGCCCTGTAAACACAAGAGTGTCATCGGGAAGCGCGTTAAGATGGGAAATACCGGCCGGAAGCGTTTACTCTCACGTAGAGTCTTCGAGAGGTGAGTACGGTTACTTCGTAGTTTCCAGTGGCGGTGACAGACCATACAGAATAAATGTACGCGGCGCTTCATTTCCACAGGGGCTTTACGGTGTCGAGAAGTTGCTCCCGGGAAATAGAATCGAAGATGTTGCTCTATGGCTGGCGACAATGGACTTTTGTCCGCCTGAGATAGATAGATGAGGAGGCTGGTAGTGTGAGCATTTACGATAGTTTTGTCAAGACTTTCTGGGGTCCGACAGTTGCCTGGAAGAGACTGTTCACCAAGCCAGTTACGATAAAGGTTCCAAAAACCTATAGAGAAGCCTCCGAAAGGTACAGGGGTTTGCATATTAATGACTGGGAAAAGTGCTCGGGGTGCTCAACCTGTTCGAAGATCTGTCCGACCGACGCGATACGCATGGTATCAGTAGATATTACTGTTGAGGCTGGAAATAAACCATTGAGACCGGCGATAGACTATGGAAGATGCTCCTTTTGTGCTATGTGTGTCGATATTTGTACAACGGGTTCACTGGTTATGACGAGGGAATACATACACATCTCAGACGATCCAGATTCTTTCTTTTTTCTGCCGGATGAAACCGGAATCCATCACGATAATCCCGGAGTCGGATACTCGCGGGATGAGAACTCCGAACTACTTGATCTGAAGAGAGCTGATATGGAAGAGATACCGGGCGATGAGAGGGTTCAATCCTTCGTGGAATATGTAAAGGGATATTCGAGAGAACAGGCGATAGCCGAGGCAGCGAGGTGTGTAGACTGCGAGCTCTGTGTAGATGTCTGCCCTGCCAATATGGATATCCCGCGCTACATAGAAAGTGTCTTCAACAGAGATATCTCCGACGGCATTGACTGGATATACAGGACCAATCCACTTCCCTCAATCTGCGGTCGCGTCTGTACACACAAATGTGAGACCGTGTGTTCGATAGGTAAACGCGGTGAACCCGTTGCCATTCGCTGGCTGAAGAGATACATAATGGATCAGGCTGACAACGAAGACATCGTCAGGCAAATAGGTGAGACGAAGGTAATAAGAAAGGCAGTGGGAAAAGTAGCTATTGTCGGTGCCGGGCCTGCCGGCCTTACTGCTGCCTATTATCTTTCTCTGATGGGATATAGTGTCACCGTATTCGAAAGCAAGCCACTTGCCGGTGGAGTAATGAGATATGGAATACCGAGATACAGACTTCCCGATGAGGCTCTTGACAGGGATATTGAGGTAATAAAATCGCTTGGAGTTGAGATCAAATGCAACATTACTGTTGGAAAGGCTCTCTCTCTCAATGAGCTTGAAAGGGATTATGAGGCAGTCTTCCTTGGAACGGGTTTTAACAAAGGGCGCGGTACCGGAGTCAAGGGAACCGACAGAGATGGTGTGCTGCTGGCGACACCCCTACTGGAGAAAATCAGCGACTTCATGAGAGGAGAGAGCCAGGAAAAACCTTTCTTACCCGATAGCCTGATTGTTGTTGGTGGCGGCAACGTAGCCATGGATGTGGCGAGAAGTGTGGCGAGACTTCAGCGCATGAATGGAAAGCCTGTCGATGTAAAGGTCACATCATTGGAATCGCTGGACGAGATGCCCGCTGACCTGGATGAGATTGTCGAGGGAAAGGATGAAGGAATAAAGTACTTTCCCTCCAGAGGCCCTAAAGAGATTCTTTTCGAAGAGAACAGAGTAATAGGATTGAAGACCGTAGCGTGTTCCGAAGTCTTTGATGAAGATGGACGCTTCAATCCTAAGTTCGATGAATCAGATGAGAGAATCATCTCGGGATCTATGGTGGTCGAGGCGATTGGTCAGGCTCCAGACTATGACTATCTTCCCGATCAATTGAAAGAGAAGTTAGTGTTTGTTAGAGGAAGAATCATGGTAAACGAAAAAGGACAGACCGATCTTCCATGGCTGTTTGCCGGTGGAGATATTGTGAACGGACCTGACATAATCCACGGTGTCGCCGATGGCCACAGAGCCGCCATTGGAATTGACGAATATCTAAGTTCGGGGGTGGAGAAATGAGTGATATGAAGAACATACTGAAAGTGGCCTTGAGTTTCGAAAAGTCTGGCCAGGAATTCTACAAAAGCAATATGCAAAACGTCAATCAGGCTCTGGCCAGAGAGACTTTCAAATATCTCATGGAAATGGAGACCTCACACGTTGAATTCATAAGTAAGATGATAGATGAACTCGAAGCAGGACAGAAGATTCAGGCCGAGCATTTGAAGGAAGATAAAGATCTCTTTGGCGAAAGACTGAAGTCTCAGGGATTGATGGAAAGCACTTACAGCAAAGATCTTGCAGATCTCTCAATTCTCCGAATGGCATATCTGATAGAGAAAGACTTCGTTCAATACTACGACAGAGCTTCAGAAAAGGTTGATGAACGGGCTCAAAAAGAGCTTCTCGTAATGCTGAGAGACTGGGAGAAGGGTCACATGGAGCTGGTAAAGTACCTTATGGAGAGAATATACGAAAAAAACGCGCTGGATCTTGGTTTCTATCCATTCTGATAGTCCGAGATAGGTCTCTTACACTACCGGGGGCTTTTGGCCCCCGGTTTCTTACTCTTTACAGTATTCTCTCCAGGCTCTTTCGAAATCCTCCTCAGGAGTATCCATCATCAGCTTCGATTCGATCGACATCATATCCTGCCCTACTCCGAGGATTTCCCAGAACCTCTTTTTGAAGGCGTCAAAGTTAAAGCCAGATCCCTCAGGCTCTCTTGCCATGTCTTCATATTTGAGATATACCAGATGCTTTACATTGAATTCGTGGGCCCCGTGGTCTTCCCCTTCAGGAAACTCTATACGCTCTCTCAAGAACAGCGACTTGACGTACTCGATATTCTTGCTCAGCAAAGTCCTGTCAGAGACTCCTGAATGAGCGGATATAAGGGTTTCAAAGTCCATATCCATAAGGGACTTCAGAGTCTCGTAGTAAGTGATCAAATCCGAAGATAGTATCACGGGAACTGGCTCCTCTATAAGGTCTCCGGCGAAAATCACCGAGTCTTCCAGATCGATACAGACAGAGGAACAGGCAGTATGACCCGGGGCGTAACGAAATTCAATCCCATCGTCCTCAAACTTCATGTTGCTATTGAAAGTTATGTTCGGCAATTTCTCTATGACTTCTCCATCGCGGAATCTACTGAGTCGATTGTAGTCAAATTTCCATCTCTCCTGCATCCGCTTCCTGGTCTTACTGTGAGATATTACGTCTGAAGTGGGGAAAGCCCCGTTTCCCCAGATGTGGTCAAAGTCCGAGTGCGAGTTGAAAACCACAAGTTGCTTCTCGCTATATCTTCTGTCTATATAGTCTATGATTGGCTTCATAGAGCCTATACCAAGATAGGTGTCACACAGGTAAAGCCTTTCCTTACCGGAGATTAAATATACTGAAGTGTCTCCTCCCATCGGCGAATCTCCATCCTGGAAGGTAAAGAGAGTTCCTCTCTTACCTATTTCGCTTATCAGCAAATCTCTTCACCTCTCAATCAAAGGATTTCCACCCCGGCGATCACTCTAGCGACCGACGAGTCGGCGTGTATTCTCAGCGGAAAGGCAAAAACCGTAAAACTCTCGAACTCGACGAGTCTTTCCAGTCCCGTAAGGTTCTCCATAACGAGAATCCCAGCGGCGAACAACTTAGCATGTATCTCGAAAGGATATTTATCGGGCGAGGAGGAATCTAAACCTACTATCTTGGTCTTTTTCTCGACAAGAAGATCTGCAAGAACCGGGCTTATCGAAGGGTTGTTCAGGAAGTATTCTTCGCTTCCGAATATCACGTCTCGACCGGTCCAGAAAAGCACTATGCTCTCTTGAGGGATCTTATATTCGTACTCAGGCTTCATCTTTATCTCTCGCTCACCACGTACATCAAGCAGAATACCCTTTCCAACAAACTGTTCGAGCGGTATTTCATCGAGATATATCCTTGAATCGGTCATGTGCATCGGACCGTCGATATGTGTACCGGAATGCATTGAGATCTGAAGTCTATGATTATTGAAACCGTTCTCCTGAAGTGTTCTGGATCTCCTCAATGTAGTTGGATCATCTCCGGGATAGACTGGCTGGTTGTCTTCTATCAACCTTGTAAGGTCAAAGAGCCTCTTCATCGTATATCACTCCTTCCTGAAGATCATTATCAAAGCATACCACATCGTCCTGCAATGCAG
>LVBU01000107.1 GCA_001603185.1 Thermotogales bacterium Thermo_02
CCTCTCCTTGTACCTATCTGAGAATAACAATCGCTCGCTAGACTTATCAGGCCAGTACTTAGAATGTATAATGTTAACGTTAACAGTTAACGTTAACAGCAAACTCTGGAGGTTATCTAATTGAAGAGAGCCACTCTGCGTGAAGTAGCTTTGAAGGCCGGCACTTCCATGATGACAGTCTCAAGGGTGATTAATGATAAGGAACCAGTCAGCGCCGAGACGAAAGCGAAAGTTCTGGAAGCAATAAAGGAGCTCCAGTATGAGCCTCATCAAGACGCTCGAAGTCTTCGCGGCGGCAAGACTGGAAGAATCGGCTTGATCGTTTCCGATATCAGGAATCCTTTTTATGCGCAGGTCGTCGGTGATATCGAGGATCTTGCAGAAGAAAATCGGATGGCGATCATAGTAACCGATACGAGTCGCAAGCTTGCTCAAGAGAAGAAGGCTATAAAGTCTTTAATGGACATTAGAGTTGATTCTATCGTTATTGCTCCGGAAGGGTACGAATCGAAACATCTCCTGGAAGTCATAGATTCCGGAATAGGTCTTATTTCATTTGGGGTTCACTTTGACGATTCGAGAATACCGGAGGTTTCGGTTGATGAAGAGCAGGGTGCTTCTTTTGCAGGAAGATACCTGAGAGAGTGCGGCGTGAAAAGTGTAATGATGTATATGGGTAATCCCAGAAAGCTTACCACACGCGGAAGAATAGACGGGTTTATCGAAGGCTTCGGACATGTTCCGGAAGATAGGATCTCCTGTATGGAAGTAGACTGGAAGGTCTCATGTGAAGCTGTAAGGTCGTTGAAGAAACTTCCAGAAGCTTTCTTTTGCTATAACGACATGATGGCAATGGGGGTCATCAAGGCTTTGATGGAAAGAAATGTGGAAGTCGGCAGAGATATAAAGGTCATTGGTTATGACGACGTGTATATGGCTGAAATCGCAGGCCTTACAACGGTAAGGATTCCAATCAGGCAGATGGTTGAAGACGCTTTCAAGATGATATTGAGTGGAAGAGTTGGGAAGATCCAGTATGTTCCAGAGCTGATAATGCGCAAAAGCGCTCAAACAGGAGGTGACAGCAAGTGAGAAAGATTATTCTGGCAATGCTGCTTGTTTCTATGGCGTTGGTGGCCATGGGAGCACAGAAACTCGTGATTAACTCCTATATGTCCGATCCAGAACCAAAAAGGGTTTTTGATGAGCTTGTAGGTCAGTTCAGAGAGTTGTATCCGGACTATGATGTGACGGTTAACACCTTCTCCCATGAAGACTTCAAAGTACTTCTAAGAACATGGCTGACCGCTTCGAATCCCCCGGATGTAGTAACATGGTTCGCGGGTGAGAGAATGCGCTATTTTGCAAGCAGAGATCTTCTGGAACCAATAGGAGATATCTTCGAAAACGGTTTTGAAGCAGATTTTCCTAAGGCTTTTGCCAGCGCTTCCAGCTACGGTGACAAGATATACTTTGTCCCCCAATCATGGTACTGGTGGGGTGTCTACTATCGTAAGTCAACATTCGAAAAGCTGGGAATAAGCGTACCTGTTACCTGGAAGCAGTTCCTTGACGTCTGCGAAACCCTTAAGTCAAACGGGATCATCCCGATAACAATCGGAACGAAGTATCTCTGGACGGCGGCCGGTGTGTTCGACTACTTCAATATGAGGGTCAACGGAATAGAATACGCCCTTAAGCTAACGAACGGAGAGATACCCTATACCGATGAGGGAATGAAGAACGTCTTTGCTTACTGGAGACAGCTCGTAGACAAGAAATACTTCCTTGATAACGCTACGTCTTATACATGGCAGGAAGCAGCGAACTTCCTATTCACCGGAGAGGCTGCCATGTATCTTATGGGTCAGTTCATAAAGGATGTAGCACCAGAAAGCGTTAAGGAGGATCTGGACTTCTTCAGATTCCCCGTTATCGATGGTAATATCGGTCTATATGAAGATACACCTATCGATGGCTTTATGATGCCAGCGAACGCAAGGAACAAAGAGGCAGGCAAGACCTTCCTGAAGTTTATAGCTTCTACAGAAGCTCAGGCATACTTCGCATCTGAACTCGGAAGGCTCGCAGCAAATAAGCATGTTCCAGCACCGGATGCACACGCCCAGAAGGGATTGGATATGATACTCGCTTCAGACGGAGTCATGCAGTTCTACGATCGAGACACTGATCCAGAGATGGCAAATGCCGGAATGAACGGTTTTGTGGAGTTTATGACCTTCCCGAACAGGATTGAAACTATCCTGAGAAATCTGGAAGCCGAGCGGAACAGGATCTACAAGTAGTTCTCTAACATAGGGTGGGCGTTATCGCCCACCCTATCTTCTGGAGGTTAAGATGAAAGGTAAGAAGTGGGTTCCCTGGGCCTTTCTTGCGCTACCGTTGACAATGTATTCGATATGGGTTATCTATCCAGTAGGTAGAACCCTCTTTTTAAGCTTCACAAACTGGGACGGAGTTTCCAGAACAATGCGGTTTGTCGGTCTTGAAAACTTCAAAGAGCTCTTCAATGATCCTTATTTTATAACTTCGTTAGTGAACAACTTCAAATGGCTTATAGGATTTGCTCTCATCTGTGTTCCAGCTGGTCTGGGAGTTGCCTTGCTTCTAGATCAGAAATTCAGAGGAAACAAAGTCTACAAGACTCTCATCTATCTTCCGATGACCCTATCTTTCGTTGTTATCGGACAGATATGGTCATGGATACTGGAGCCGCGCAGCGGAGCTTTGAACAGCTTCTTGGCGCTTTTTGGCATCAAGGGAATTAGCTGGCTCAGTGATCCATCAATAGTTACTTATTCTCTTATCATGGCTGCCTCGTGGAGACAGATTTCCTACGCCATGGTTCTCTATCTCGCCGGATTGAAAGGCGTTCCTCAGGAGTTAGTGGAAGCGGCCACCGTAGATGGTGCCGGTTCGTGGAAACGCTTCTGGAATGTTGTTCTTCCAATGCTAAGACCCGCAACAGTTGTTGCAGTAACTGTGAGTATTATTGACTCTCTCAGAGCCTTCGATATCGTGTACGTTCTTACAAGGGGAGGCCCGTTCTACTCTTCATCCGTAATGGCTAATTACATGTACATAAAGGCCTTCAACAACTATAGAATGGGCTACGGCTCTTCGATAGCGACCATTCAATTTCTTATAACTCTGGGCTTCATAGTCTTCTACATGAGAAATGTCCTCAAGAGGGAGGCTGAGCGAGAATGAAGAAGATACTGTTCTACCTTTTTGCTACACTTCTCGTTGTCGTTTGGCTTATGCCCTTCGTGATTTCCGCTTTCACTTCTCTGAAGAGTATGGACGAACTGATGCTCGAAAGAAAGTGGTGGTCTCCGCCAAAAGAGATTAGACTGGAGAATTACTCAACTGCCTGGAACAATGCTAACATGGGTAGATACTTCCTTAACACCTTTATCATTACTATTCCATCGGTTCTTGGTACGCTCTTCCTCTCAAGTTTGGGAGCCTTTGCTCTGGCGTGGTACGATTTCAAGTTCTCAAAAGTAGTGCTGATGGTATTCGTCGGAGGAATGCTGATTCCCTTCCAGATGTTGCTTATTCCGGTCTATCGACTTTCGATTTCAATGGGTGTCTATGATAGTTATCTTGGTGTGATACTATTTCACGTGGCTTTTCAACTCGGTTTTTGTACTTTCTTTTTGCGTAACTTCATGAAGACCATACCTGCAAGTATTTTTGATGCTGCTATGATAGACGGCGCTGGACACTTCATGATCTATCGCAGGATCGTTCTGCCACTTGTGATTCCGGCTATGGCTGCGCTGGGAATCCTCGAGTTCACATGGATATGGAACGATTATCTCTGGGCTCTTATTCTCATTCAGAGCGATAGATTTAAGCCTGTCACTCTTGGCCTCGTTAATCTTCAGGGACAGTGGATAACCAGCTGGAATGTTATGGCATCAGGGTCTATAATAGCAGCAGTAGTTCCTCTGGTAGTCTTCCTGCTATTCCAGAGGTATTTCATAGAAGGACTTACAGTTGGGAGTGTTAAAGGTTGAACTGGTTTGGAGCTGCATATTACCCCGAGCACTGGCCTCAAGAGAGGTGGAAAGAAGATGCCAGGACGATGACATATCTTGGCATGAACGTTGTTAGAATAGGTGAGTTTTCTTGGAGCACAGTGGAGAAGACTCCCGGAGACATTGATTTCTCTCTTCTGGATGAAGCCATAGAAGTTATCTACTCAGAAGGAATAAGGGTGATAATGGGAACCCCTACATGTACCCCGCCTTCATGGCTAATAAAGCGTTCTCCTGACATTCTGCAGGTAGATCGAGACGGACTGACTATCAGTGCTGGAAGCAGGAGACACTACTGTTTTAATTCGCCCGTCTATCGGGAAGAGACGATTAGAATCGTCAAGTCCTATGTGGAACACTACGGAAGAGATCCCAGAGTAATCGCTTGGCAGGCAGATAACGAGTATGGTTGCCACAATTCGACGGTCTGTTACTGCGACAACTGCGCAAGAGCTTTTAGAGAATGGCTGAAGAAGAGATATGGAACGCTGGAAAGGCTTAACCAATCCTGGGGAACCGTATTCTGGAGTCAGGTGTATCTGGATTGGGAGGAAATAGCTCCTCCAAGAAGGAGTCTCTCTTCTCCAAATCCAGCTCTTATGTTAGATTATAGGCGATTCTCATCTGATTCGGCATTAGAGTATCACATTTTGCAGAGAGATGTAGTTAAAAAGGGATCGCGAGCACCGCTGACACATAACTTCATGGTCAACTTCACAGAGATAGACTACAGGAAAATTGCTGAGAAGATTGATTTCGTGTCGTGGGACAATTACATAATGTCCGACTATGATCCTGACCTTCAGGCGTTGAATCACGATCTCATGAGGTCACTGAAAAAGGCTCCCTTTCTTGTAATGGAGCAGCAACCTGGAAGGGTCAACTGGAGAGTTGTAAACGATACATATCCTGCAGAGCAAATGACCTTCTGGATAAAGCAGTCAATGGCTCATGGGGCTTTTGGCTCTCTTATCTTCAGATTCAGGCAACTGCCGTTTGGTGCAGAGCAGTTCCACGGTGGTCTTCTGAATTATGATGGCTCCATAACTGAAAGGGCAAGAGCTTTTGCAGAAACAGTTAAGGAGCTGAGAAACTGGAAGGTTGAAGGACTCAAGAAAGAGGCCGCGATTTACGTAGATTATGAGAATTTTTGGATAGGCGAGACAGATAATCTTAACGGAAGCTTCAATCTCTTACAGGATGGCATTCTTCCATTGTATAAGACCATCAGAAGCTTTGGATATAATGTCGATTTTCTCTTCCCGGGAGATTCACTATCCGGCTACTCCTTTGTCTGTGTTCCATCTGCTTTCAAGATTGATGCTGACTTTCTCGAATCACTTCTGGAATTCGAGGGAAAGATATTCATCACAGCAATGACTTCGCAGAAAGATGAAAACAACAACATCCGTCTTCAGGGTAAGGACAGTTTTGAAAGACTAACCGGTATTAGGGTCTTCGATGCCGCGGGTATCAAGAAGCCGATCAGGATTTCTTGCGGAAAAGACGAATGCACCGGAGGTTTTGTAGTTGAAGCCATTGAAATGGCCGACGGTTGCGAAGAAATAGCCACCTATCTTGAAGGACCCTTCAAGGGAAGACCCGCGATTGTAAAGAAAGACAGCTGCTACTACATAAGCACAGTGGCAGATATAGAGACGTTTAAGTGGCTATTTCAATCGGCGGGAATACAGAGAGTGGCTGACGGATCGGCAAGAGTCTTAAGGACTCAATCAAATATGGTTTTACTCAATCCTTATCCTTACAATATAAGAATACGGATTGATGGAGTGGTGTATGACCTTAGAGAATATGAGGTAAAAGTGATATAATTTCTCGCA
>LVBU01000108.1 GCA_001603185.1 Thermotogales bacterium Thermo_02
GGCCAGTTATTATTATTCAGTATGGACTTTACGATGATTGCACTCATATCCATATTTACTCCTCCACGATAGAGAGATTCTATCATCGATCAAGTAACAGTGAAAGTCTTTTCTTTAAGATTTGCTTAAGTAAACCATTAGTGATCAATGGTATCATTGTCAAACAAAAGGGAGGTCATATTATGTTGACAGGAGTTATTGCAGCTCTCTGGGAAAGAAATGCCCGACCTGAACAAGTAACGCCCCGTACAGTCTTCTTCTTGAACGGGGGGCTTTTCGAGATACAGAATAGAATCGACGGATTCAAGAGAAGCGGCAAGACAGTCTTTGTAGATATTGATTTCATATCCGGTATATCTGGCGACGAAGATAGTGTGCTATTTCTGAAGAAGAGCGGTGTAGACGGTTTGATAACGACAAAACTCAGGATATACAAGCAAGCGGCCGGTTTCGGAATGAACTGCCTTCTACGTTTCTTTGCTCTCGATTCAAGGGCTGTTGAAAGAGGCATTCAGCAGATTCTCTCTGCCGGAGTTAAGAATATCGAAATCATGCCCGGACTTGTGTCAATGAAGGTTGCACCGCGAATCAGATCACTGATACCGGATATAAACATAGTGGCTGCCGGTCTGGTGGACACGGAAGAAGAGATAGACTTGCTGAAAAGGCATGTGGATGGTATATCAACTAGCTCGCCGACACTGTGGGAGTACAAGTGGTAATTACCGGTTGATTCTAGGGTCGAGAATGTCCCTAAGGCCGTCTCCAAGGATGTTAAGACTGAGAACAATGACTGCTATAACCAGTCCGGGAAAAAGTACGATCCATGGTGCGCTAAGCAAATAGGCTGTTCCCTGACCTACCATACCTCCGAGTGTCGGTTCCGGAGGCGGAACACCCAGTCCAAGAAAACCCAGCGATGCCTCTGTGAGAAGAGCGGTAGATACGTTTGTGGTGAAAGTTACTATCAGGACCGATGAAATGTTTGGGAGTATGTCTCCGAACATTATTGACAGTCCCCTCTTTCCAAGTGCCTTGGAAGCCTTAACATATAGACTATCCCTGAGAGCAAGAGTAGCTCCTCGAATTGTCCTGGCAAATATCGGAATATATACCAGTCCAATTGCAAGAATGAGGTTAATCAGGCTTGATCCGAATAACGCGATAATGAAGAGTGCCAGAATCAGTGACGGAAAGGCAAAGAAGCTGTCCATAACTCTCATGATGATAAGATCTGTGAAGCCTCCAAGATAGCCGGAGAAGAGTCCCAGGAACGTCCCGATAATCGCCGAAATCGCTATGGCACTCGACGCAATAATCATGCTTTTCTGTATTCCGTACACAGAGCGAGAGAAGACGTCCCGACCAAACTGGTCTCCACCAAAGAGATTTCGCCATGTAGGTTCGCTCATAAAGGACTCGATGTTCATCTTGTATGGATCAAACGGAGCGAAGAGAGAAGGGAAAACCGATAAGATTAACACCAGTCCGAGAAGAACAAGACTGATCAAGTAAAGAGGATTCTTCGACAATCTTCTCATTATCTTTAGCAAAGCCATCACCCTAACTGAGTTCGACTCGCGGATCTATGAACGTGTATATCAAATCAACCAGTATGTTCAGAAGGACTATTAGTATCCCGATAAAAAGGACTATGCCCTGTACCACAGGGTAGTCGCGCTCATTAACGGCCTGCAGCAACAGTCGTCCCATGCCGGGAAGAGCAAACATGTTTTCAATCACTATCGTTCCTCCAAGGAGATAGCCCAGTTGTATTCCAGAAAGGGTCACTACTGGAATTAACGCATTTCTCAACGCATGCTTCATTATTACCTTTCTCGTCGCGACACCTTTTGCTCTTGCAGTTCTCACATAATCCTGGTTTAGCACATCGAGCATAGAAGTTCTTGTCATTCTGAGAATTTGAGCCGATACCATCAAGCCCAGCGTCAGAGAGGGCAAGAGCATAACCTGAAGATTGCTCGTAAGGTTTACTGTGGGAGCAACATAACCGAAGAGATTGAACCCCTCGAAGGCTCCGGCGACGAGAACTATAAGTATCGCCCCCACCCAGAAGGATGGGGACGACAGGCCTACGAGGCCAAATACCCGGACTACGTTGTCAGTGAGACTGTTTCTCTTCACCGCTGAGAGTACTCCCAACGGTATTCCGATGATCAATGCGAAAAGCAGAGAGAAGAGCGCCAGCTCAAATGTCACCGGAAATCTATCGGCAAGAAGATCCTTCACGCTTCTCCCGGTTCTCAAAGAAGTCCCGAGATTGAACGTAAACAGGTTTTTAACCCATATCCCGTACTGGACAATCAGCGGTTTGTCTAGACCGTACTCGCTATAAAGTTCTCTAATCTGAGCTTCAGTAAGATAATTCTGAGTGCCCAGCATCATGTCCACAATATCACCGGGAACGATATGAATCGCAATGAAAACCAGAAATGTCACAAGTAGAACAGTGGGAACGGCCGATAAAAGTCTCCTAACTACGTAACCGATCTCCATATTAGATCCTTACTTCTTCCAGGTTTCTCTCAGGAATATCAGACTCTCGTTTGCGAGCGACTTGAATCCTTCCACACTGTTGTTGGTGGCAAAGATGGTATTCGGCGAGTAGATGAATATTATCGGTGATTCTTTTACAAGTATCTTCTGAAGATCGTTGTAGATATCCCGTCTAGCATGAATATCTGCCTCGCTTCGTCCCCTGTCCAGAAGTTCGTCGACCTTCTGGTTGCTGTAGAGGAAGACGTTGGTGGATCCGCCTGTATGGAAGGTTCTGTTGAACTGGATATCGGGATCGATAGACCCGCTATTCAGAGAGATGAAGGAATCGAAATCGCTCTCTCTCCATTTGCTGATGAAGATTCCCCATTCAACCAGGTTAATGACGGCTTTTACGCCGACTTCGGCTAGCTGGGCCTGGATAACCTGCGCGACTTTGTCGAAATTGTATCTTTGGGAAGCCACTATCTCAAACTCGAACCCATTCGGGTAACCAGCGGCAGCTAGTAGAGACTTTGCCTTTGCGGGATTGTAAGTATATTCATCAAATTCAGAAGGGTTCATGGCCCAGAACTCAAGTTCAGGATTCAGCGGTCCGGTCACTGTACCTTCATCGAAGGCAACGAGTTTCACTATCATATCTCTGTTGATAGCGTAGTTCAGAGCGTTTCTGACATCTGGATTGCTCAGAGGGCCTCTCGTCGTATTTATGCCAAGAAGATAGTAGCTCAAAACCGGAGTCCTGTAAACCTTGAAACGATCCGAGGGAAGTTGTCTTAGACTCAAGGGTTCACTTATTTTTGCAAGATCGACATCTCCGTTTCTCAGTGCGGATACACGTGTCACCTCTTCGGGCATTACAAGCATTTTGATTTCATCCAGATACGGAAGGCCTTTAACGAAATAGTCGTTGTTCTTGGTGAGAGTTATGAAATTACCGGCAACGAACTCCGAGAGGTAATAGGGTCCAGTACCATTTGTCGTCAGCTGCAAATTCGCACCCGATTCGACGAAGCTCTTGGAGAGGATAGAACTATTCACTCCGGCAAAGTTCGGTATCAAGGACGATGCCATCGGTATTCTGAGTTTGAACTGTATTCTCTTTCCTTCAAGCGCTACTATCGATTCAACTTCCTTATAGTAAGTGGCGGCCGGAGCCTTGGTGTCCGGATTCATGATTCTCTCGAAAGTGAAAAGCACATCTTCGACACTCAGAGCCTCACCGTTGTGAAACTTGACGTTTTCTCTCAGAGTGAAGATTATTGTGTACGGATCGACAACCTCGAAGCTTGCCGCGAGATTCGGTACTAGATTCATGTTCTCATCATACTTCAGCAAACCGTCATAGATGTTCTCAAGTACTCTGTGTGAAGCAAAGGCAGTTACAAGCGTAGGATCAAGACCTACCGGTTCAGTCTCAATGGCCATCAACAGCTTGCCTCCAGAACTGGCTGCCATCAACGAAACAGAAAGAACCGACAGAAGAACGAAAATGAGTAGTCTTTTCAACATACACACCTCCCAAAGTATAGTGTTCAGCTTTAATTATACTCGTTAAGCAGCACTGGATTGTCTGGAGATGAGATATCAAATACTATTATTCTGTTCGCCGCTCGAACACCCATGATTCTTCCCGACACGCTTATTTGATCTGCCTGAGAAAGCTCCAAATCCTTGAGGATTACTGGCGTCGATGGATTGGTAACACTTATAATTGATACGCCTCTGTCCGTTATTGCGTAGAGAATTCTGTCGCTGATCAACAGCTTTAGAACAATGTAGTATCTCCCAATACTGCTCTTAGTTGCAGCCCCGGGATTGAAAAGCTTGAGTCCACCGTCTATTCCAGCCTCTCCAGCGAACACATAGTCTCCGCTGGCGACAACGGCTCTTGCATAACCGCTCATTGAAATAGCAAATCTCGAAGATATATCGACATAGGCACTTCCCTCTCTCTGAAGCACCTTGATTCCCGACAACGCGTCGGCCAGATATATGCGAGAGAGATCACCGCTGACGAAAATGTCTACAGGGGTTGTCCAGTCTCGGTAAACCCCTTCACTCCTGATGGGCACTCCGCTGCCATCCAGAGTCACCCTGACAACTGAGGCAGCCGTCTTAGTATCCAGAATCCAAAGATAACCGCCAGCCATAATCAAACGTTCGGGGCTGGTATTTGTGTTAAGAGAAGAGACGGAATCAATTCCGCTGGCGCTCGACCTGAGAGTTACTAATCTACCGGCTTCATCGATTAGATAGATAAGATCGCCGTTAACAACGGGGCTTGCCTTTCCCTGGTACTGATAAGGCGTGCTAACTGCCGAGAGTCCTGACGATTCTGTATGGCTAATCACGAAGAGCTTGCCGCCTGCGTACATGACGAGTCTATCAGACGGTTCTTCTCTCACCGGTGCCGCTTCAGTCGTGAAACGAGATACTTCTGAAGATGCCACAAGCCGATTGCTTGACCAGAGATCGACTCTCCAGAAATAAGTTTTGTCGTGTTCCATCGCCCCCATGAACTTGTAGGATGTACCTCCGGTACGCCCTATGAGAGCAAGGTTGTCCGCAGAGATCCCGAGGAACAGCCTGAATTCCCCACCTGTAGATGGAGCGCTGCGCCAAGAGAACTCCGGTTCAAGAGAAACACCGGTAGCCCCGTTCACCGGAGAGAGATTGTCAATGACCACAGTCTGTGCTCTCGTCGAAAAACTCCTCGTCGTAGATGTGACTTCATTGGTACCGTCGGTGACCTTGACGTACCAACTGTAAGTCGAACCGGGCTCAAGTTCAGAGATTAATATACTGCTGGAAGCTATACTCTGGCCGATCTGGATGAGATTGTCCGGCTCTCCAAAGAATACGGAATAACGCAATGTGTCACTATCGGTATCTGAAGCCGACCATCTGAGTTCCACCGAGTTTCCAGCTATTGAGGCTCTGTCAGCTGGTTCGACGAGTGAAATCGTTGGTGGCCTATCGATAGTAGTAAAGCTTCTCACAGCGCTTCTGATCGAATTGCCGTTATTGTCGGTAAGCTGAACATACCATTCGTATCTTCTTCCAGCAAGCAGTCTTCCGGTTGAAAAGCTGCGAATAGAAGTCCCAAGTTGTGTCGGGGAAACTCTATCGGGTTCTCCAAAGAAGACCTCAAGTCGCTGGATCATATCTGCAGAGCCTGCTATATTCCAGGTTAACACTGTACCTGCAGAGTCTACTGAAGCGTTGTCCTCAGGTGATACTGGACTTATACTCTGTTCAGCGCCGCTTACGAAACCTACGGCCCTTCCAGCGGATTCCTTCGGTCCGTCTATGACTGAAACGGCCCAATAATAACTCTCTCCAGTTACGAGATTCGCTACGGGCAAGAAGAAGGTTTCGTCTGTTCTCTCTCTGATTACGGGAGTGAATTTACTATCGTACAATCTAAAGATAAATCCATTGTTGGGGAAATCATAAGACCATTCAAAGGGTCTTCCACTGAAGTAAGAACCTTCTGGAACGGGATACCTATATTGTAACGAGGCTAGATGACTCTTGAAAGGCACGCTGATCCGACCCTCTTTACCTCCGGGGTCTTTTGCCACGACTGTCAGCACATAATCTTCGGCCGTGTCCAGCCTTTCGACTCTGTAGCTCGAGAGGTTTGTTCCGGAGGCCACGGGGACGCCAGGGTCTCGACCGGCAAGGTTCAGAAAGACACTTACCTCCAGATCTTCTCCTTCAGGATCATCGAGTTCCCATTCAAAAACGAGTGGAGGTCTAGCACCTTCCAGATACATCTCTGCGGGAGAAATAAGCCTTATGATTGGAGCTTGATTACCGGTTCTAAAGCTCCATCTGGGACCTACCGTTTCCTTTCCACCGTCATCACTTACGACTACCCACCAAGTGTATTCCCTTCCGGGAAGGAGCGCGTCGATGACTACCGAGTTTTCCTCTGTCACGAAAGTCCTCTCTTCGCCGTCAACGCTTTGTAGATAGACCGTGTATCCGGTTATCTCTCCGTCTCTATCCACGGCGTCCCAGCTCAGAGTGAGGTTCTCGGTAGAGACTTCGGATGCGCCATTTAGTGGAGATCTCACTGCGGGCCGCTCGGGAGGATTGTTGAAACTCTTGAAAGACCAGACAGCTCCCTCTTTCACAACATCGTCCACAATAAGATCTACACGCCAGAAATAAATACTATTACCCTGTAAATCCTGAGATAGTCTTATTGATCTCTGATCTACAGTTCTTTGTAATACTATGT
>LVBU01000109.1 GCA_001603185.1 Thermotogales bacterium Thermo_02
CTCCATTACTGTGTTGAAGAGGGACGAAAAGATAAAGATGAGAACAGCGTATATCAGTAGACCATAAATTAATCTTTTGAGAATATACTTCCAGAACATTTTCCACCTCAAATTAATGGCCAGTACCCCGTCTTGGAGCACTGGCCTTGTGTTGATCAGTAAACTATAGTGGAAGTGACGGACGAAGCCGGCACTGCACCTTCAAGAGATGCAATTGCGAGAACATTGTAAGAACCCGGAGCCAGTTCTTCGAGAACAGAAGCGGGAATAGTCGCTTCAAATACTCCTGGTTCCTTAAGAGTCGCTTCGAAACTCAGTTCCCCTTCAGGGGTAATGAGTGTCACTGCGATTTCTCCTCTGGAAGCACTGGATACTCTTTCCGACGGATACTCGATTTCGGATACTCTAACGAGCACTGTGGCGTCTGAACCCTTCATTACAATTGCCGGAACATCTATAGAGTCGATCCAGAGTCTTACCGTTACCAGATATTCCTTCCAGTAATTCGATTCATAAGGGTAAGAAGGATCTCTGAAAGCTCTGCATTCGGCGTAATTGGCCGTCGGGTCGTATTTGGAAAGGTAGTACGGTCCGTTGCTGATAAAGGCGTGCCCGTATCTGTCTATGAAGTCGATTGCGGCCTGGTATCTCGTCTGAGCCTCTTCGACTGTGACAAGGCCTTTCAGAGAGTTCGGAACGTGGCCGTTATTATTCATCTCGACGAGCTTTGCCCTGATGTCTTTAACATGGTTTGGAACCAGAACATCGATTTCGATAATCGCTGGATCGTTCCTGAAAGCGTAGATAGTTCCTGACTTGCTTCCATTGGCGACGATCTCTGCGAGAGCTTCGTAGATTTCCCAGGAAACAACTATGAATGGCTGTCTGTGAACTCCCATAAAGGGCGCTCCCCAGTTGGCAGTCCTGTTTATGCTTGCAGGGAAGTTGTAGTTGTAGTACGTGGTTATGGAATCGTCGCTGTTGACAACCCAGCCAACCACGGTATCCTGACCGCTTCTCATGTAATTCTCGTAGGACGCCTCATAGTATCTATCATTGCTTCCATCCTTGGTTATCCATTCTTCTCTAAATGCGAAGGCGTACAGGTAGTTGGCTACCGTTATGGGCTGTCCCTGGTGAGTATTACCGCCCAGCAGAGTATAGGTTCCCATAGACATAGACTTCAAACCCGGGCCGACTTCCTTCCACTGCTTTGTGGAGCTATCGTATTTTATGGCGTTCGCTGGCACATCTATTGAACCGACTACGTTCCCTTCGCTATCTCTCTCGACTCTTGTGATGATATCTTCTGGGTTCCAGTGAACTCTGAGAGGGGTATTGATAGCCGACGCAGGACTTTCAAAGGAGCTCGGGTCGGATAGTATTCCGACTACATTGGAAGTGTATGTATCCGACATTCCGTCCGGTCCGACAGGGTCCCAGTTCGACATGAAGAGCGCTCCGACTGAAGAGTACTGTGTCACGAAGAGAATCTTGTCCTTCGTCAGGGCTGTCTTTATGGACCACTCATTCAGACCGTCTCCAAGACCGTAAGCGAATCTGTCAACCATTCTGGCCTTGTTGGCTGTGTAGAAACCGTCCTGGAAACAGACGTACAGTCTTACTGCGTCCTTCAGACCCATTTCGACACCGGTGAGAGTCAAATCCCAGTACTCCTCTTCAGTGAGGAAGTTTCCGGTGTAGGCCTTTTCTATTAGAGTATCGAGCTCAGGGTTGCTGAAGTTCCAGAAATCGGGGTTCCCACGACCGGGGAGATACGTGCCGCCGACCGAGTACATCTGTCTGGCGATATGTTCCCAGAATGCCCTCGTGGCGCCTGCAGACCATGCCTCTGTGTAAAGAGTCCAGATGGCGTCAGCGGGGTCGCTACCGTAAACAGTGTTGCTTGCCTTCGATCTTTCCCAGATGAGTCTGTCAACAGTTATACCGGTCTTTTCAAGCTGGAGAGAAACATACTCGCCGATCTTCACCCGGACATTGGGATCGTCGGCTCTTATGACGAATCTCACAGTTACCGGATCATTGTCGAAGAACCACTTTCCACCGCGGTTTACCAGCCTGCCCTGGTTTTCTGGCAGCTTAGAGGCCTGTTCCAGAGCATTTTTCATCGCTTCAATGGCTCTAGATTCATTTCCTTCGAAGCTCAGGCCGAGTTTGTTGGCAACAAGACCGTACCTGTAGGTACCTGGCTGGCCCGGAGTAGCCATAGAAAGCATCGGTCCACCGGCGCCTCCAAGTATCTCGTCAACGATGTACTGTCTGTTGATAAGATCATTCAGAGCGTATCTGAATTCGTTTATAGCCATGACGTTGAAGAAGTCTTTGCCTCCGACCTCAGCGAAGTACGGTGCTGTGTTCGGATAAGGGTTGATAAAGAGCGAGTACGTCAAAGCCGGTACAGAGTAGATCTCCAGCTTTTCCCTGTCGGCCTGGTCCATTGCCATCAGGGTAGGTCCGGAAACACCTTCCATGAAGATATCTGTCATTCCTTCGGCAACATCTTTGAGCCCGAGTTCCTGTGACATCTTTACATTGTAGTAAATAATGTCGGACACGGCACCCTTCTCAACGGCAAAGACCAAACCGCTGAAGGCAAGAAGCGTCACCAGCAACAGCACTACAAACTTCTTACTCAATTTCTTTCGCCCCCTTTTGCAGTTAGTTCTGTGGCAGACCACAGAACGTTCACTTTATAAAATGACAATCGATATTATTTCAC
>LVBU01000110.1 GCA_001603185.1 Thermotogales bacterium Thermo_02
TCTGAGTGTCGGGAGCACTTTCTGGCAAAAAAAGATAGAAAATTTCGAGAGGAGCTGGATTACGCAGAAGACCGTCTATGCGATCGTCTCTATAGACGATTCAGGTCGTTTCTACATCAGGTCGGTAACGCACGGTTTTTAAGACAAAGTCAAGAGACTCTGAAACAGTTCTTTCCATCTCTCTTGGCTTCATATAGTGCGCCGTCTGCTCGAGCGATCATACTGTCAATGCTGTCAGTTTCGCCTTTATAAAGTGTTAATCCGGCACTTATTGTAAGAGATTTGCCTTCAAATGTGCTCTTTTCAGCTATGTGCTTTCTAATCCTCTCTGTTGTGATTATTGAAGTCTCTGAGTCTGAACCGGAGAGCATGATTATAAACTCATCGCCGCCCCAACGGATGACGAGATCGCTCTTCCTAACAACTTCTTTAATCGTAGCCACGACCCACGAGAGAATATAATCTCCATATATGTGACCTAGAGAGTCGTTCATGCACTTGAAGTTATCGACATCCAGCATAATCAAAGCGAGAGGAGTAGCGCACTTTCTCGCCTTATCGATCTCCATCTCGGCAAATTCTGTAAGACCGTATCTGCTCAGAGCACCGGTAAGACAGTCATGGTAGGTCAATCTGAATATCTCTCTCTTTGCCCGCACGCGGCTTATCGCCTCTGCAGTGTAAGCGGTGAGCAGTTCAGCGAGATCTATATCTTCGTCGTCAAAGGCGTTCTCTACAGTCGAGATAGTCTGAAAGATACCGTAAGCTCCAACTGGAAGACTGAGAGCCGATCTATAGTCGCTACTCCTGGGGCGTGCTTCACTGCTATCTCTCAAATTGTTGAACACCAAAGTCCGCCCCTCCCTGAGTGTTCTGCCTGCGACACCTCTCTCTTTGCTGTAGACTGTGTCGTCGTTATCGGGTACAGAATCGGAAATTCTCTTGACAACAAGGTTTTCCCCTTCTACGATGTCAAGACTATAGATATCGAAATTAAGAATCTTCTGTGCAGCATCGACTATTAGGTCGAAAATTCTCTCCTCATTATCTGTTTTTGACAAAAGCAGAGCGACTTCGTGGAGTCTTCTGATTCTATCTCTGCTCTTCTTAAGCTTTTCAATCAAGCCATTTCTATCGCGAGGCTCTGGAAAACTCAGGCTGTCTATCTTCTCTGTTGAGATTTCCCCGGTCTCCCGGGAATACTCATTCAGTTCACGGTCATCTCTCATATGATCTTCTAGATAGTCATCATAGCTGCTTTTCGGCCAACTGTTATTGCTGTCTTTGTATTCTATCTTCTCGTTAGTCTCGATATCTTCAAATTCCATTAGCCGTCCACACCTCTTCAATAGTTTTCGAAGCTATCTAGTGCAAATCTGTGCCAATACGGCTGGCCTCCTCGTCACTTGTTGATATAATCTCTCGATAAAAGTATAATCGTTTCGGAAGACGTGGAATCAGAATAAAGCGACAGGTGTTTGTCTATGCAGAAAGCTCGTCTGTGGAGAAAAAGCTGGATCTCTCTTGTGGCGGTCTTGATCTTCGTAAAGGTTCTCTTATTTTACATATACTCGGCACAGGCCATAAGGTTACCTCTGCTGTTCGGAACTATTGCCTGGCTGGCCTTTCTTATGCTCTCATTCAGAGTATTGTTTGGCGGAAAGTACTTTCTACTGTATTGCATCGTTTCGTGCATACTTTTCGTAGACATTCTCTACTACCAGTACTTTGGTTTCTTGCCCTCGGTGAAGGAATTGGTTCACGTACGCCATATAGGAAAGGTCAGGAGCAGCATTCTCTACGTTCTAAATCCGCTCAGCTTACTGCTTCTCGTAGATCTAATACCCGTTGGTCTGTTTCTCAGGAGACAACTCTATCGAAGAAAAGAAGAGACAGACGGACTCATCAGACGTTTTCCTGCTTCAGCTTGGCTCTTCACCGTTGTACTGCTCCTGGCTCTGATGCTTCCTTTTGTTTCTGAACCCTTGCAGCAGACCTTCGTATTCAATAGATATGGAGTTTTCGCATACCATGTTTATGATCTTGCAGGCGTGGTTACCGGAACGGCTCTTTCATTGAAGACGGAAGAAATACCGCATGAGGGTTATATAAACGTAGTAGCAGAGAAGGGGCGATACTTCGGCATAGCCAGAGAGAGGAATGTTATAGTAATTCAGCTTGAGTCCTTTCAAGATATCCTGATAAACTTCTTCTACAACAACCAGGAGGTAACTCCCAATTTGAATAGACTTGCAAACTATGATTCGATCTATTTTGACGACTTCTACCAGCAAGTTGGAGCGGGGAACACTTCGGACGCCGAGTTTGTTACACACAACTCGATGCACTGTCTTGGGCGGGTCTCAGTTTATGAAACGCATAGCCAGAACAGCTTCTACAGTCTTCCGGCAATCCTTCAAGTCGCCGGATTCAATACAGTAGCATTCCACGGAAACGACGGCAGATTCTGGAACAGAGAGGAAGTCTATCCCGCACTTGGCTTTGACGATTACTTCAGCATCGAGGATTTTGAAAGAGATGAGATAATTGGTCTCGGGCTCAGTGATTTGTCGCTGTTTCGACAGACAGCTGCGATAATTGATCAACTGACGGGTCCTGTCTTTGCATTTGTAGTAACGCTGACAAGCCACAATCCATATGAAATACCGGTAGAGTACCATGGAATAGATCTGCTTCCCGAGCATGAGAACACCTTGTTCGGGAATTACCTGCGTGCAGTCAACTACACGGACAGAGCGCTTGGCGAATTCTTGCAGGACCTAAAGGGTCGCGGCCTTTATGATAGCTCGATGATAGTTCTCTACGGTGACCACGCGGGCTTGTACCCGTTCAACAGGGAAAACCGCGAAATCATGTCTTCTCTTCTGGGTGAAGAATACAAATTTGCTCACGCTATGAACATACCCCTGATTTTCCATATACCCGGATCAAAACTGAGAGATGTGAACTCAACGCCTGGCGGACAGATTGATTTCTTCCCCACTATTCTGAATCTTCTAGGAATAGTGGAGAGAAAGGGCATACTGTTTGGAAGAGACCTGTGCAACGCTTCGAGTGGATTTGTCGCGCTCACTCACTATGTTCCCGAAGGTTCTTTCATAGACGATTCACGAATCTTCATAATGTCTCCAGACGGAATACTGAACAACAGTGAAGCAATAGACAGATCGACAGGTCAACCTATCCCGCCATTCAGTTGTCTGGACGGCTATAAAAATGCGATCGAGCAAATAGAAGCATCGAAGTACTTCATAGTGAATGATTCAATATCCAAGCTCTTAGAAGATATCACTCCTCAAAACCGAAAACCACAAGGTTTTTAGGAAGTATCAAAGTTTCCTCCTGTAATCAACTAGCATTTCATCTGTCTCTTCTATTTTTGAAGCCTCTTTCTTCCAGAAAGACTGACTCATAGTGCTGTTAAGTTCCTCAACGTCTTTCCCCTGTTGCTCGACCCACGTGTAGTATTTCAGATTATGCCAGCGAAGACGGTTATCCATTGTTCCTTCAAATATCCAATCGGTTTTCGCATCGAGCACGATCGATTCGAATCTATGCTTTGCTTCATTTCTGTCAAGTCTGCCGTAGGTTTTAGTCATGTTTTCCATGACCGAGTGGTAGCGATCCATACTGTCGGTTGCTATGGTGACTATGTTGTCCTGTGAAGTCATCCGGTAGTGTTTTGCGATTTTTATGGCTCCGAGTACATTAGCAACACCGGAAATACCTAAGGTGTCTGCCATTGAATCAACGTCGCTGCCTTTTATGAACTCCTTCATAAACGTCTGCCCGACCTCGTCAGTAATGGTCTGCAGTACCTTCTTGCATTCAATGTCATCGAGAGCGACTACGGCATCGGTATTCATAACGTTGTGTATCCAGGTAACGTGCTTGTCGCCAATTCCCTGGATATCGTGGCCTCCATAGCCGTTAAGAGATAATGTTGGGCATTGTACGGGTTCGCCCGCAACAATTTTCACTTCGGGGAATACCTCTTTAACCCGATCGCCACACGCTATTGTTCCTGCCGATCCCACCGTGGAAACTATGGAGGATACTCTTCCATTACCTATTCCCAGCTCGCTAATCAACTCAAGTATGGTGTTTCCCGTTACATAGTAATGGAATCTATAATTGCCAAACTCCTCGAACTGATTGAGAATACGCACTTTGTCGGGATTCTCGGCCTTGAGTTCTTTGGCTTTGTCATAGATCTCCTTTACGTTGGATTCACATCCCGGTGTGGCTATGGCCCGGGCTCCGTACTCCTTTATCTTGTCGAACCTCTCTGAAGACATTTCTTCAGGGAGAATAACGACTGAATCGAATTTCATCCGACAGCCTACCCAGGCTCCACCGATTCCGTAGTTTCCAGTGGATGGCCAAACTAGCGTATGATAAGTTGGATCCACTTCTTTCCTGAGGACCTTCTCCATGAGAATAGAGTAAGTGGCGCCGACTTTGTGGCTTCCGGTTGGAAACCTGTTTCCATAGAGGACGATGATATTGGCGTCAACACCGGTAAACTCCTTGGGCAAAACGTAATAGTAAACCCTGTTGTCAATATCCCGCCAGGAGATATTGTATAGATTTATCGGGTCAAGAGGGTCTTCGGTTCGCATCTCCCAGGCCTTCTTTCTGGTTGAAGCGTCGATAGTGACTGGATGAAGCATCTCTTCAAAGGTTGGACCAAGAACGAATTTGCTCATTTTGAGGCCTCCTAGTTGTTTTTCTATGGTTATTCTATGCTATTCAATCCTTCTTTTCTTCGATTAGTCTCAGAACGTATTCCGGCGTTATCGGTATCTGCCTCACTCTCTTACCAATCGCCATGGACACAGCATTCGCAATAGAGGCCGGAACAGGCATAAGCGAAGGCTCGCCGATTCCCTTTGCGCCATAAGGTCCATCGGGAAACGGCGACTCGACTATATCTATTACCAGGTCTTGCGGGACCTCATGAATAGTTGGAATTATGTACGTGTTGAAATTGTCACTCAATATCTTGCCGTTCACGAGCTTCAGGTCTTCGTACAGTGCATAACCCATGCCCTGGACGAAGCCTCCCTGAATCTGGCCGATAACACCATCTGGATTAATCGCTTTTCCAACATCGTGAGCCGTGAAAGCCTTTATAACTCTGGTTGAGCCAGTTGTCATATCCACTTCGACCTGTACCACCTGACTCGCATAGGAGTAAGTTACATAAGCCTCGCCAATACCTTTTTCCATGTCAAAACTCAGTTTTGGCGTTTCATACCAGCCCGATTCAAAGAGCTTCACGTTCGCTGAATAGGCTGCGTTTGCAAGTGAGTCAAATGTTATTTCATGGCCTCTTCCGTCTCTCACTATACCTTCTTCGAAAATCGGCAGATCGGAATCGCCACTGAAACTCTCCATGAAGACCTTTGAAAGCTTTGCTTTCAGATTGCCACAGGCGTTTCTAACTGCATTCCCCGAGTAAATGGTCGTTCTTGAGGCCACCGTGGGTCCGCTGTCTGGAACAAATGCAGTATCCGGTTGGTGAACAATGATCTTATCCATTCTTTGTCCGAGCTCCTGAGAAGCAATCATGGCGATCACGGTCTTGGCTCCCTGTCCCATCTCAGTTCCACCTATTCTTACCTCGACAGACCCGTCTTTATTGATTAGAACATGGGCCCCAGACTTATCGAGAAACTGGCCACCGGCCCCAAGACTCACTCCGTAATAGATATGGGAGATTCCTACACCCCGTTTTCTGTCGCTATTGGTACTATTGAATGCGATTGTCTCTTCCATTAACTGATACCATTTAGACGATTCCTTGACTTTTGCCAGTGTAACAGGTGCTCCAACACTCTCTTCTATCAGGTGACCGGTGGAAGTCTTGGAGCCAGGTCTCAGGGTGTTTTCCTCCCTTATTTCCAGTGGGTCTATTCCAAGTCTTTGAGCAATATCGTCGATCATGCTCTCTATAGCAAAGAGAACCTGGGGCGAACCGAATCCCCTGAATGCGCCGGGTGGAACCTTGTTTGTATAGACACCGTAAGTATCTATGCTGACATTATCGATCTCATATGCTCCCGCCGCATGCACAAGAGTTCTGAACATGACGACCGGGCTGAGCGTGGCGTAAGCTCCCATGTCCATGTAGGCGCGAACTTCCACTGCCTTGATCTTCTTTCCCTCCATTGCTACACGGTAGAAGGATTTCACCGGGTGTCTTTTCGAAGTGGTCTGTATATCTATCTCCCTTGAGTATATTATCTGAGCGGGTCTTTTGAGATTAAATGCAGCTATAGAAGCGTAAGATGCGACATAAGAAGGCACGTCTTCCTTTCCACCAAAGGCTCCCCCGGTCTCGGTCTGGATTACTCTGATACGACTCATTGGAAGTCCCAGGACATTGGATATCGCAGTCTGCACATAGTACGGGCACTGCATGGTACCGTAGACTGTGAATCCGTAATCAAGATCCGGCACAACGGTTATCCCCTGAGGTTCCATGTATGCTTGCTCCTGGTAATGAGCATAGAACTCTCCCTCAAATACGCATTCCGACTCTCGCAATACTCCCTGTGCATCGCCCTTTCTAATTCGTTTTGAGACCCTGTTATTAGTAGCTTCGTGAACCAGAATTCTGTCCTGAAGAGCCTCTTCGATACTCAATACCGGCTCTAATTCGTCTATCTGAAGCTTCACAAAACCCGCTGCGAGTTCTGCCGTCTGACGATCTCTTGCGGCGACTACCGCGACTACATCCCCGTAATAACGTACTCGATCGCCCAGCTTAACAAGGCAGGGCATATCCTTTATAACCTCGCCAAGCTGATTCTCTCCGGGGACGTCTTTCCATGTGAAGATACCTTCTACACCTTCTATCTGCAGAGCTTCAGATGTGTCTATTGAGCGGAGTATACCGTGAGCCGTACCGGCTATCACTAGAGCGCAGTGCACTTGCCTGTCAAACGAAATATCGGCCGCAAATCTTGCCTGACCATTTATCTTTTCCAGTGCATCAACACGTTTGACCTTTCTACCCACTACTCTGTAATCTTCACTCTTAGTCTCGGGCATCGATTATCTCCTCCACGAAGATAGAAACGAAATCATTCTTCTCCACGTCAACAAGACCCAGATTTGTGAGTTTGAGTTTAGGAATGACTGATAGTTGAACAAAAGAGAGAGTCATAAATAAGTCCGGGAGCACGCTGCCCATGACCAGAGAGGCCCTCTTAAGCTCTTCAAGTCTTTCAGCTACTTCTTTGCTGGTCATATCCGACATCAAGCCCGCGATCCTCAGGGGAAGCTCTGCCAGTATTCTGCCCCCGTCAACCGCGACAAGCCCGCCGCCCATTTCCATGACTCTATTCGCTGCTAGAACCATGTCTTCATCGTTTGTTCCAAGGACCCCAAGATTATGCGAATCGTGGCCGACTGAAGTCGCTACGGCTCCCTTTTTCAGGCCTGAACCGGTAGCGAACCCCATAGATATCGATTTTCCTTCGCAATAGCGACAAACGGCCGCCAGTTTCAGCAGGTCTCGACTAGTGTCAGAGACAGCCTCACCGTTGACAACTTTCGCGCGCATCTCACAACTACCTGTCAAGACTTCGTTTCCCAGTAGCTCGATTACCCTAACAACGCTACCTCGTGCCGGTATCTTGAAGTCATTCTTTTCCACTTTTTGGCACTTGAAGGTGTTTAGCTTCTCCTGCGGGAAACTCTGGGAAATAATCTCCGTTACCAGTTTCCCATTCTTTGCGACAATGTTCGAGTCCTTAAAGACTATTAATGGATTAAATGAATGAAGATCGTCCACTACCACAAGATCGGCCTTGTAACCGGGAGCCACTGCTCCCATAGATCTAAGGTTGTAGTGTCTGGCCGTGTTGATCGTTGCGGCCCTTATGGCAATTATAGGGTCTACGCCGTGCTTGATAGCCGTACGCACGTTATGATCGATATGTCCTTCCCTGATTATATCTACCGGATGTTTATCGTCGGTACAGAAAGACACGAAAGGATAGGTCCTGTCGTTGATAAGCGGAAGAAGAGGTACGAGGTTTCTCTCGACACTACCCTCCCTCATAAGAATCTGCATGCCTCTTGCAAGCTTTTCTTTCGCTTCTTCAACGTAAGTGCATTCGTGTTCCGATCTTACGAAGGCGCATATGTAGGCATTTAGTGGCTTTCCAGAGCCCCCGGGAATGTGTCCGTCTATCTTCTTGTATTTGTGTCTTATAAGTTCAATCTTGGCTATAGAGTCACGATCGCCGTTTATTATGTCGGGAAAGTTCATAACCTCTCCCAGGCCAAGTATACGATTCTGATACTTCTCAACGAAGCCTATCATATCCATAACGCTAATACGAGAGCCCGAGGTCTCCATAGAGGAAGCCGGGACTGCTGATGGCAACATGATGTAAAGATTTACGGGAATGCCTTCAGTCGAGCGTATCATGTACTCTATACCGGTTAGACCCATGACATTCGCGATCTCGTGCGGATCAGCTATGGCCGTAGTCGTCCCCCTTACCAGTATTGTTTTTGCGAACTCAACTGGCGAAACCATGGAAGACTCGATGTGCATATGGGCATCGATTAGTCCCGGCACTATATAGGCTCCGTCTAGATCGATTACTCTTCTTCCCTCATGATAGT
>LVBU01000620.1 GCA_001603185.1 Thermotogales bacterium Thermo_02
GGGTAGGTGGGCTCCGAAAATTCTCGTCCTCTCCTGAGCGAAGCGAACTCTCGATCTCTCTCTCAACTCTCCACGCTCCACTCTCCACGGCGGCGGTCTCACCGACAACCTACAACGCACAACCAACAACGGTTCTTACGGCGCTCAGTTGTCAAATATCTATGGATCTGATAACTATATGTTTGACAATCATCTAACCATATGCTATGATCATGATGTTAGAAGTAGATCGAACAGGGCGGAGGTAAATCATGAAGACAGCAAAGGTAAAAACAATCAAGGAAATATTCGACCAGATCGAGAAAGCGAAAGTCGATGCCCTAAAATTCGGTGCCTTCTTCCGCTATTGATCAAGAAGCAAATATACAGAACAACCCCTCCATTAAAAACCCTTTAGACTTTGGAGCCCTTTACGGGCTCTTTTTGTCTTTGAGTAGTGATAAGAGATATGGCCTGCGATTCATCCATTGGCAGTAGTCTAGGCAAGAGTTGTGGGTAAATACAGGGACATATGGTTAGAGTTATGCGAGACCAATCTTAAGGACGGTTCAGAAAGAAAAAAAGGCCTCGCTTGAGGCCTAATGTCATCATCTTTCCTTGGGGGAAAAAGGGGGGTTTCTTGTATGTTCTGTTCTACTGGTATTCTCTTGAGCTCTTACAGAGCCAGGTAGTTTCCAAATCTCGCGGAAGCTGACCTTGCAATATCAATCTCTCTCTGAATATCCTTCTTGACGCTATGAAGTCTTATTTTCATTTTTCTAACCTCCCGCCAGTTCGATTTGTTTCTTACT
>LVBU01000621.1 GCA_001603185.1 Thermotogales bacterium Thermo_02
GTTTGGAGAACCTGCAAGGCAGCAAGGTGTACGGACTTCGCACCAAACTGAACAATGGTGAGAAATTGAGCCGAGAAGAAAAGGATTGGCTTACACGCAACGTGAACAGCAACACCTATTTCAAGAGCGCAGTACCCTTGCAAGGTTGGATGTTTGACTTTTCCGACATTCTCCGAACCTACATTGTAAAGCAGTATGGACATTGGGCGGAATACAAGGCTACCGACAAGACCGCACTCCGCAGTTTCCTATACGGCAGGATAGACAGCATCGTGGAACTTAACAAATGATACGGCTATGACAGCAACGGTAAATTTCAGACAAATGGCGCAATACATAGGGCTTGCGATATGCACCCTAATCATGCGCACCGCCTTTTGGGTGTCCGGCATCCTTTGGTACATCGTCAGAGAGATAATAAACGGAGTGTTCCGAGTGGCAATAGGGGTAATCGTGGCTATTCTTTCCGTTATCCTGTTCTTCGGCTTCATTCTTTGGTTATTCACCCTTTAATCCCTACCGACATGGCAAAGAGAAGAAGCAAGACAGTGGAGCAACAATGCAGATACTACGAGGTGGGCAACATCTTCGAGTACATGGTGGAAACATACCTCAACGGCAATATGTCCGTGTTCCGTGGACTCTACCACGAACTGAACAAGGACGCACGGAAGGACTTTATAGACTTCCTATTGAGCGAGGTTGAGCCGATTTATTGGAGGGAGATTTTGAAACATACTATTTGACAACTCATAAAAACGACAGCGATATGAAAGGAACAGACCATTTCAAGAGAACGATACAGATGTATTTGGAACAACGTGCGGAGGAAGACACGCTCTTTGCGAAGAACTACCGCAATCCAGCCAAGAACATTGACGATTGCGTAACCTACATTCTGAACTATGTGCAGAAAAGCGGTTGTAACGGCTTCACGGACGGAGAGATATACGGACAAGCAGTACACTACTATGACGAGAACGAGATTGAGGTGGGCAAGCCTATCCAATGCCAAGTGGCGGTGAACCACATTGTGGAACTCACGGCAGAGGAAAAAGCAGAAGCACGTCAGCAGGCAGTCCGCAGATACCAAGACGAGGAACTCCGCAAGTTGCAGAACCGCACCAAGCCGACAAAGGCGAAAACAGAAACCCAAGTTCAACCCTCATTATTTGATTTTGGCTTATGAAACCGAGAAACAAATTTGAAAAAGCAGTTCTTGCCCAAAGCAAGAAACTACGCCCGATAACCCCGATACAGATAAATTGGGCATTCCGTAATTGCGTGGAGCATTATGCACACCGCTTGCCGAAAGGTCGTACCACTTGTATGGATTGCGGTCATAGTTGGGTAATGACGGAGCAGACCGAGCATTGTACGTGTCCCGAATGTGGAGCAAGTTTGAAAGTCTGCCTCACCTATCAGCGCAAGGTAAGACAAAAGCAGTATTTCACAACCCTTACCACAAGCGGAGAATACCAAGTGCTACGAATGTTCTTGCTTGTCGTGGGTATGGAGAAAGGGGTTAATGCCAAGTCCTATGCCCTTGAAATCGGGCAGTATTGGTGGAATGAACAAGGGCGTAAGGCTGTTGTTGCCATTCCACGCACATTGGGATGCTACATCGACACGTTCTCATTCGCTTCTCCTTTTGCTATCCGCAATGACAATGAAGCGTACCGCCATATCTCATATTCCCCGATATATCCAAGATATAAGGTGTTGCCGACGCTCCGCAGAAACGGCTTTAACGGCAATTTCCACGACATTGTACCCACCAAACTAATACCGGCATTATTGTCGGACAGCCGTGCGGAAACGCTGTTGAAGGCAGGGCAATATCCCATGTTGCGCTACTATCTGTACCACTCTTTCAATATTGGAGAGTATTGGGCTTCAATCAAGATATGTATCCGCAACGGCTATACCATTGAGGACGGCTCAATGTGGCGTGACACCATAGACCTCCTGCGTCATTTCGGCAAGGACACAAACAGCCCGAAATACGTTTGCCCTGCCGACCTCAAAGTTGAACACGACAAGTTGGTGGCAAAGCGCAACCTGCAAAGGAAACATGAGTGGACTGAACAGCAACGCAGGAAAGCGATTGAGGACGAGAAACAATATCTGAAAGCTAAGGGCATATTCTTCGGACTTGCCTTTACCGACAGCCTTATTTGCGTCAAAGTCATAGAGAGCGTGGAAGAAATGGCAGAGGAAGGAAGGACGATGCACCATTGTGTGGGCGGTTACCACAAACGAAAAGACTCCCTTATCCTATCCGCCACCATTGACGGAAAACGAATTGAAACGATAGAGGTGTCACTAAAAACTTTTGAGGTGGTGCAGTGTCGTGGCGTATGCAACGAGAACTCCGAATACCACGACCGCATCATCGCCCTTGTGAACAAGAACGCCAACCTTATCCGCCAGCGGATGAAAGCGGCATAATATCGACATCTAACAACTAACATTATGGAAGTAAGATTTGAAAGCATGGTTTTCCTATGGGATGATAAAATCCCCACGATGTTCCTTGAATTTATGAACCTCCTCACTCTTTGTCAGAGTGAGGAGCAATTAAGGGCGAGCGTCAAGGACTTTGCCGAGAAACACGAACTTGACAAGTTCTTTTATTACGGCTTCGGCTCACATCATTTCTACCTGCACCAACGCTATACGAGTAACCCCGAAATA
>LVBU01000111.1:0-144 GCA_001603185.1 Thermotogales bacterium Thermo_02
AGGAGAAGGCTTAGAGCCATCATACTACACCAGTGGAAGAGCACAAAGAAACTGAACAGAGTCCTCAGAAGGGCTGGATGGGAAGAGAAAGTCAATTTGAGAATGAACAAATGGCGCTCTTCTCACACAAAAGCAGTCAATTAC
>LVBU01000111.1:204-4176 GCA_001603185.1 Thermotogales bacterium Thermo_02
GGATGACCCTGAATAGGAGCATATCAGGGCAGGCTCCGCGTGGACACAACGGGATGAAAGTTCCTTCCCGTCATGCCGGACCTGATCCGGCATCTCTGTCTTTGGGCAGAAAGAGCAAGAACGGGGATCCCGTATAAAAGCATTACGGGATGACCCTGAATAGGAGCATATCAGGGCAGGCTCTGCGTGGACACAACGGGATGACAGTCCATTCCTGTCATGCCGGACCTGATCCGGCATCTGGGTTTTTGGGCAGAAAGAGCAAGAACGGAGATCCCGTATAAGAGCACTACGGGATGACACGAAGCGAAGTTCGAAGCCGGGATGAAAGTTCCTTCAGGTCATACCCGGATAATGTAACTTCTGAAGGTTCAAGGTTTTAGTTTCTCTATGTACTCTACAAATGGAGCAAAGCTCTGAGGGCATTTCGCGCGGATGTCTTCCAGTGATGCTTTTCTGAGTATTTCGGCTGCTGTTGCTACTCCATATCGCTTCTTGGCCTTGTGGAAGAGACTCTGGATTATTTTTTTGGGAGGATTGTTGTCGTCCTGTTCTTCTACTTCTCTCTTCCACGTTCTACCTATACTTATACCGAGGTATTGCTGAAGTTGCTCGAAAGCCGCAAGTAACAGGACCTCGAGATCATGTTTAAAGCAAAATACTTCGAATCTGCTTCTCAGCTCGTTTTCGTGCCCGGAAAGCAAGGCCGCGAATGATTTCGCGACACCATCGCGCAATTGCGAATGATTCACGTGAGGAAATCCCACATTATAAGGATAGAGGTCAGGCAACAGAACGACTGCACTTTCTCTGTTATTCCTTATGATTTGGTAGGCCTTTTTCGGATACTTGACCAATAGAGCTTTTTTGTTGTTCGACATGTTGCCCGATTGACCAACGCTTGCGAATTCTATCGAGATGCCTTCGGCGCCCTTCTTGTCCACCAGGGGTTTCAGAAGTGTCTTCAGGGCGAGTCTGTCTGACTCCCCTTCGACATAGACTATTAACTGGTTCATTTTCCTATCATCTCGATCTCTCCGGAGCGGTGCATTATCTCTAACTCTTGATCTCCGAATTCTTTGAGGTTGTCGATAAGTGCTTGCGAAGTTGACGGCTTAAGTGTTTTTATGTCGCCAGCTTCTTTATTCAGCACAAGGATGTTTTCTATGTCGAACATGGATAGAAAGTATGATGAGTGAGTTGTGAGTATTACTTGCGTCTTGTCGCTCAATTCTTTGAATAGTTCGGCCAAAAGCGGATATACTCGTGGATGGATCCCTTGATCGGGTTCGTCCACGAAAACGAGAGTCGGTGGAAATGGGTGAAGACAGATGATAGCCCAGCACAGTATTCTCAGAGTCCCATCCGAAAGATCGGCCAATGTCAGTTCTTCTCCAACAGAGTCCTCTGACCAGAAGGCCATAACCTGTCCAGGTCCTCCTCTGGCTTTTACAGTGATGTTCCTGAAGTTTGGAAGCATTAACCCAAGATAGAACTTCAGTCTTTCAAAGATCTCGGGATACTCTGTCTGCAGATACAGTAGCACAGCACTCAGATTGCCGGCGTTTTCGTGGAGTGTCGGTTCCTGTTCGGTAATGGAGGGCCGCCTGAGCTGTTCGTTGCTTATTCTGAAGGAATTGTAGAACCTCCATCTATGGATATATTCGCGCAAATTGTATAGCATGAAGAGTCCGGGATTGTTCATTGTACTTAACGCAAGTTGATTTGCCTTCAGGAGCTGGATCTTCTGCTCTTTCAGTTTTCTGAGTCCCGGTTCGTAGATCTTCCCTTCACCGTTCTTCAGTTCCATATAGAGGAATGGCTGCTCGTGCTTTTCGGATAGCGGTCCAGACGTTTCAAGTTTTTCATGTTCGACTCTTACAGAGCCCACGGGACCGACTATTCTGCCTGAATAGACTATGTCAGCACTCAAATCAACATCGATAGAGGCGGCCCATTCAATCCGATCTTCACCTGGGACGTGAAAGATCCTCATCCCTGAAGATCCTTCGATTATTTCTGAAGGTATCTCTTGGTATGCACTGTTACGTAGAAAGCGCAAGAACTCCATTAGGCTTGATTTGCCAGAAGCATTTGCGCCTACTAAGACCTCAAGATTGTTGACCACGACGCGGAAGTCTTTAAACGGTCTATATCCAGCGATCCTTATGCTTTTCAGTCTGAATTTGTCGAAGTTGATTTGCGCCACATACATCACCACGCTATGAATTGCTTTCCAATCAGATTATACATAAAACCATAAGGATTAGAGCACAAAAATAGGGACAGACTCCATTTTTTGAAGAGACGTTCACCGTTATCCGTCCGCCGTCCTCCGAGAATAGCGTTAAGAGCGGAAGAGACGTCCCTCGTCCATCGTCCAGGATCATGGACCCGTCCTTGGAAAGAGCTGGAGAGCGTTCCAGAGCTAGGAGCTTTGTTCTTAGTTCCGACGCTTCGCGTCCAGGTTCTTGGTCAGAAGAGCAAAAACACGAGATGAAGAGAGAAGGCGAGACGAAGAACCGGGTATGGGGTTTGGGGTTTAGGGTCTGGTAAGAGCGGAGATCCCGTATAAGAACATTACGGGATGACCCTGAATAGGAGTCCTGAATTTGATCCCTGAATAAGAGCATATCAGGGCAGGCTCCTCAGGACAGGCTCCGCGTGGACACAACGGGATGACAGTCCATTCCCGTCATGCCGGACCTGATCCGGCATCTCTGTCTTTGGGCAGAAAGAGTAAGAACGAGATCCCGTATAGAACCATTACGGGATGACCCTGAATAGGAGTCCTGAATTTGATCCCTGAATAAGAGCATATCAGGGCAGGCTCCTCAGGACAGGCTCATCAGGGTAGGCTCCGCGTGGACACAACGGGATGACAGTCCATTCCCGTCATGCCGGACCTGATCCGGCATCTGGGTTTTTGCTCCTCAGAAAGAGCGAGAGCGAGATCCCGTATAGGAGCACTACGGGATGACAGTGCGAAGAACGCCAGGAGCCGTCCTCCGAGAAGAGCCTATAACGACGCTAATCCGCTTTTGATCTGAATTCCCCGCTCAAGCGGGGATCTTAGATCAAAAACATCAAGATCAGCCCGCCATGAGGAGAATTGTCACTCCCATTTTCGCTTACAGCGGTCAGCAAAAACCGACTCTTCTAGTCTAGGACTGCGCTCAGTAGTCTGTAGTAGCCAAATACTTCTTATTTAGGTTGTGTTCCCGGCCTACTTAGCTTATAGTTTGGGAAGACCTTGTTCCAAGTCTCCACTGTCAGAACAAGCACGTCATCAATGTACTGGATTTCCCACGGAACTTCTGTTTCTTTGTTCAATCTCTGCCTTAGACGATCCTGAAAGCCTAAAATGAGAGCAGAATCAAAGCTTTTATTATATTCCTCCATTCCGAGAATGACTATATACAGCAATCTTCCGCGGATTTGGTTCATAAGATGAAGATAGGTGTAGGAATCTCTTCCTTTTGGGACCAACCTGTCGTTTATAAGTGTGTTTTGCTGAATCTGTCTGAGAAATTCCTGTCTCTCTTTGGGTGTTGCTCCTCTCTGGGATGGGTCTTTAACCTCGATGAGAATCGTCCTTGATTCTTCGTAGACTACGAAATCAACGAATGACATACCGATAGGCAGAGATCGCCCCTGTCGATCCAATTTCTCCACTTGAACTGCTCCGAAAACCAGTTCAAAACCGCCTTCAAGGAATCGAGTCAACATGAGCACCCATTGTCTTCATAATCTGCTCGTGATACATCTTCTCATCGAATTAATCGGCGTAGACCCCCTGCTTTAGCTGTGGGGAGGAAGCCGCCTGCCTCCTTTCACATAGTATGGATGTTGTTTTACTTAACAACTTTAGTTTCTTATAGCTTGCTGAAGCATGCACTTTAGTTCCGTCGAGCTTTCGGATGTCAAAGTATCCACTATTCCGTCTTCCAAATATGAAGCATGGTTCTCCCT
>LVBU01000008.1 GCA_001603185.1 Thermotogales bacterium Thermo_02
AGAGTATATTACGAAAAGATTATACCATCCGATCACGGCCATTCCAGTCAACTATCGAGAGTGTGGTTTTCCGGTTCGACATTTCTTCTAGATAAACCCGCAGATTGGCAGTTTACAGATTCTTCTTTACTCCAGTGCTAAAATTGTAGTGTTTGAAGGGAGTCAGCGGATGAAGATAACGCTTATTTATGGGCCTTCGTCTTCGGGCAAGACGGAGAAAATTCTCTCGGAACTGGAGAAGGTTCACAACGAGAATCCTTTCTCGTATTATTTCGTCGGTCCATCTGGTGACAATGTTCGTCACCTGAGAGAGAGTTTCATATCTAGAGTGAAGACGATACCTTCTTCAAGATTTTTGGCGATGGACCAGTTCGCTGTCAATCTCTTCAAGGAGCTTGTTCCGTCTTCCTATCATATTCAGGATTACATTATCAGGCTTGAGATAGGCAACATACTCGAAAAGCTCGGTAAGGGTGAGCTGGTAGATTCCACTATGTTTGTCGATTACGTTCTGGAAATGGTGCACGACGTGAAGGAACAGGGAGGTTTCTCCGAAATCTTTGCGGAGAACGACGAAGTGGTCGACACTCTGAAAGACATCTATGACGCTCTCGAAAAGCGTTTTGCCGGTAACATGATCTTCGATACCTTTGATGCATATACCAGAATCGAAGAACACACGGAAAAAATGCGAAAAGGCGAGTTTGGTAAGTATCTCTTCATAGACGGTTTTCACGATTTCAGTCCGGCCATAGCCAGATTCTTCAACACGGTTATTCCTCTCTTTGAAGATGTCTTCATAACTATCCCGGACGATCCTGGAAGAGAAGAGCTATATTCTTCGGCCAGCTCTATCAGGAGTTTCATCGAAGCGCTGAAAGACAGGTATCCAGACACCCAAACTCAAAGTCTTTATCTTAGAGAAAGCCATTATCCAGAGCCGTTGAAGCCCTTTCTGGGGAATCTCTTCAGTGAAAGGAAAAAGGGAGGAATATGTCAGACTGTTAGCGCGACGGTGTTTCCGGATATTTTCTCCGAGGTGGATCTCGTAGCCAGAAACGTTAAGAAGCTTCTGGTTGGTGGGTATGCTCCGGGAGACATCGCCCTTGTCGCTTCCGACTTTCAATTATACGACAGATTGCTTTCCCAGAAACTTTCCGAGTACGGCGTCCCATCAAGAAGTGAAGGCGATGAGCCTCTCCTGTCTTCTCTGTCTATCAGGAAGCTTATCCTTCCACTTGAGACAGCCGTTCTGGGTTTTCCACCCGACAAGCTTGTAGCGATGGGTGATAATGGCTATGGAGGCGATGTGGATGCGAAATTCCTGGAATCTGTGGTCACGATGTCCAGAATCATCTACGATCGTTCGCACATAAGGTTGAGGCTGGATGACAGATACAGAACATGGATGGAAAGGTTGGATAAATTCGTCGAGTTCACCGACAGGAGGCGGAAAGCGATCCTGGCCCTGGCTGAAGATGAGCTTGAAAGCTCTCCGGCAGCGGAGCTCGGTGAGACTATTCGCAGAGTAAGAGAGGACCTCGTTCCCGCGATAAAGGAGATTTTCCGCAAACTCGAGATCTTCAAAAGTATGAGAAAAAGGCCGGTGGAAGAGTTCGGAAATATGTTTGCTGGCTGGGAGCGAGATCTAAACCTCACAGACTCATATAGAAAACTGGAGGAAAGCGACGAAGACAACGGAGAACTGCTAGCACTGAAGCGGTTCTTCGAATGGGTTATTCCCGAGCTGGAGAGAATACTTCTTTTTATGGGAAAACGCGAGATGTCACCGCAGGAGTATTATTCATATCTGATGCTTATGCTAAGAGAAGAGAGTTATGCCGCTTCAAGGAGTATTGCAAATAGAGTGGAGATACAATCGCTTCTTAGAACTAGATTCTCGAAGAAGAAAGTGAAGATCTTTCTTGGTTTCGTGGACGGCGCATACCCATATGTCAAGTTGAATCCTCTGTACAGTTTCACGCAGTACAGCGAAGTCAGGCCGAAGGACCTTCTCCTGACCGAAGAGAAGCACCAGAGACTAAACCTGTACCTTGCGATAACATCGACACGGGAGATGATTGGCTTTACTTTTCCCGACTCCACTATCGATGGAGAACCAATTCTACCTTCCCCTTACCTTAAGGATATTCTGGAAAGTTCCGGTGTGTCTGTGGAGCGAATGGGTTTAGTCTCGGGCAGAAGGCAGGGACTCATTCCTTCATTGAAGGATGCGATGAGCGAGCAGGAACTGAGAATTTCGGCTGCGAAGTTCTATGGAAAGGATTTCTGGACAGAACTCAGAGAACATTTCGATCTTTCAGCACTCGAACTCTCGCTTGCAGAATTCAACAGCGATCCCGGCTGGACCGTCCTTGACCTTGGAAGGTTAAAGAACAGAGTCGGAGACACTTTCTCTTTCTCTCGCCTGAAGTCTTACAGCGATTGCCCATTTTCCTTCTTTCTTTCGTATGTAATAGGTCTTGACCGAAAATCCGACTATATATTTGAGCTTACGCCGCTCGAAGAGGGAAATGTGTATCATGCCGTACTGAGGGACTACTTTTCGGGTAATTCACAGGAGTGGGAAGAGGCCTTGAAGGAAAATCTTACGAAACACATCATGCACGATAGCACGGTGGTTTTCAAGTTTGAGTATGCGCGCCTTAGAGAGGTTCTCCAGGAGTATGTGACCATCAGGGAGGCGAAGCGCCCGAGACTCATGGACGGGGAGTACTTTCCCTTTGAGTTCGAAGTCAGCTTTGGTCTTGGAGGAAGGCCCGGCATTGAACTCGTGCCGGGAGTTTTTCTCAGGGGCAAGATAGACAGGCTGGATATCGATGAAGACACTGACACTCTCTATCTAATAGACTATAAGCGCGGAAAGAGCGGTGACAAGGAGCAGCTACTACTGTATTCGATTGCTGCCGACAGGCTTTATACGGAAAGGGGATACACCGTTGCCGGTGGAGTCTTCAAGTCGCTCACGGGAACCACGATCAACAGTGCTGCCTTCAAGACGGAGATAGTCGATGGAGAGAGAATCTGGCGTTTTGCCGGAGACAGAAAAAACGAACCGGGCAGAAGCGAGAGCCAGCTGCTTGAATGGGTTAAGGGCGTTACGGACAGTCTTTACTCTGGCGATTTCACGCCGGTATGTCTTTCCGCAAGCAACAAGTGCTTCCAGTGTCCATTCAAGAAGATGAAAAGAGTCGCCACCTGGAGAGATGGAGGTGAGCTCGATGAAGAGTGACCTCTTTATCTCGGCGTCCGCCGGAACGGGCAAGACCTACAATCTCGTTAAAAACTATCTCGAAGCCTTCGAAGAGGCTTTCAGATACAGCGAGCCGCTCGATGTCCACAACGTCGTAGCGATAACCTTCACAAACAAGGCTGCCAGGGAGATGAAAGACAGAGTGATAGGCAAGGTCGACGAGATGATCTCAAGCGGCCGGCCTGGAAAGTGGAAGCACCTGAGAAACAGGCTCTCTTATGCCTGGATATCCACAATACACTCTTTTTGTGAAAGGCTTCTACGCGAAAGTGCCCTCTTTCTGGGCATCGATCCGGGCTTTCAGATATTGAGTGGCATGAAAAAGGTCGTGCTTGAACAGAGAACGGTACGTAACTTCTTTGAAGAACGTCTGGACCAGCTAGAACCACTGATCGAGCTTACGGGGCTTGATGAAGCCTTCAAGCTCTTCAGGAGGGCCCTCTCTGCTGAGAGGCATGCCCTCGCGGTTCATCCGAAGCCCTCAAATTACACCAGCCTCGAACTGGGAGATTATGCCGAGAAGGTCATGGCTGGTTCGGAGCGTTTCTCCACGGAGTTCAATCAGTTACTGGAACGCTACGAAGACCGAAGCTACAGAATGGGGATGCTGGATTTCGATCAACTGTTGACCAAAACGCGCGATCTTCTTCTAGACATGCCGGATATCAGAGACAAGTACAGGCAGCGGTTCAAATACATTCTCGTTGACGAATTTCAGGATACAGATGAACTCCAGAGTGAGATAATCGACATGCTGCGCGAGAAGGGGTCGAACAAGTGTCTCTTTGTTGGAGACTCAAAGCAATCTATATACAGATTTAGAGGAGCCGATGTCACGGTCTTTAACAAAACTATGGAAGAGTTCGAACTGCGCGGTCTGGAGACATCCTATCTGAGCACAAACCGACGTTCTCATCCAAAACTCGTCGAGTTTCAAAACCTCCTCTTTTCCAAGATAATGCCCGCTACCTCTTCGGGAGAGTACTTCAGATCGGTTTACGACAGAGAAGTTGAGGCGATCCCTTATGGACTGGATGAAGATATCGAGCGAGTGCGTTTTCTTTCGAGCGAAACTGCCGACGATTCAAGGGAAGTCGCGAAAGCTATCCGGGCTTTGCTGGAAGAAGAAATCTACTTCAGGGACCGTACGGAGAAGTGCGTGAAGAGAAAGATAAAACCGGGAGACATCACTATACTACTGCGGACGTTCTCGAAGATCGTTAACTATGAGAAAGCGCTTGAAGAGCTGAATATACCTTACTATACAGTTGGCAGCAAGAACTTCTATGAGAGACCCGAAGTCTCAGGTCCTCTTGCCTGGCTCGATTTTCTGATTGATCCTCTCGATGATTGGAACTTCACGACTTTTCTGCTTTCTCCGTCGTTCGGGGCAAGTCTGGATGAACTTCTTGAACTGAAAACACTTCCGGGTTCAAAGGGCCGTCCCTTGTTTTACGCTCTGCAGGAGAGCAAAAACGATAAGTTTGTACACCTCAGGGAGCTAGTCGACAAATTCAGTCAGCTGAAACATGTGCTCTCTCCGAGCGTTATGCTTGAACGCTTTGTGGTCGAGACGGACTACCTCGCGAAACTCGCGACGCTTAAGGGCGCCGAAAGAATGATAGCCAATGTCAGGAAGATGCTCGAGCTCGCAAAGGAGCTCGACAGACTCGGGAGTTCTCTTCGCGAACTGTCACTGAATCTGAAAGCTTTTGTCGATTCAAGTGAAGAATCAGAAGCTTCTCTGGAAACGGAAGAGTCCGACAGTGTCAAGATAATGACCGTTCACAAATCCAAAGGACTGGAGTTTCCCATAGTGATACTTGCGGATACATTCTGGAAAGAGAAGACATCCTCAAAGAAACTGCTTTTCGATGACGAGGGCTTCGTTATTTTCAAGGATAAGCCGGAAAGAGATGACGGGACCGTTATATACAGACTCTTGCAGCAAGAGAAAGAGAAGGAGTTTGAAGAAGAGAAGAGAACACTGTATGTTGCGCTCTCTAGAGCCCGTGAGCTGATGGTAGTCTCCGCAAACGGCAGAGCTGACGCTACGAGACCGTGGTCTAGAATGCTTTCCGGAACGTTATTCGATATCGAAAGCTTCAGGCTTCTTGAAGAAATGGAAGCCGGTATCGTCGAGGCTTACTTTCCGCCGGCGTTTCCACCTCTGGAAAAGCAAGAAACGACCGGGAGTTACGAACTTCCAGATGAGGCGATGATAAACCCTGTCAACGATCTCTCATATGTTAAATACCTTTCCCCCACTTTGCTCATGGCCGACACTGACGACGAATACTCGTTCGAAGAGGGGAGAGATGGCCAGAGCCTCAATAGAAGGGCGATGGATATCGGGACGCTGGTCCACAGTCTACTTGAACCCGTGGGCCTTAAGGGAATCAACAGGACTTCTACAACTTTGAAGGCCGTTCTTGAAGGAGGACTGCCGGCCTCGGTTGACAGAATAAGGTTCTCTGTGGAAGACCTGGAAAGTGTTAAGGCCGTACTGGACAGGCTCATTGATCATCCGATAATTACGGAGATCGAAAACAGCACTGAGGCTATGAGTGAGATGCAGTTCCAGCATAGTTTCGATAAATACGTTTTGATGGGAATAATTGATAAACTATATCTGATCGATGGACGGTGGAAGATAGTAGATTTCAAATATGCGAGAAGAAATCCGCAATCATTGAGTAGATACAGATTTCAGATGGAATTCTATCTCTATATTCTCAGAGGCCTTCTCTCTCCTGAAGAAGCGATCCTCTTCTTTTTGAAGGACGGTTCGACTGAGACCGTAAGACCGGATAACCCGAAATCATTCGAAAAAAAGCTACTGGAAAGAATAGATAATAACGGGGGTGGTAAACATGGAACTTAAGCCGACCAGGCGCGCGTTTTTTGTCAGGTATTTTATCTACCCTTACTATTTCATACTGGGGATAATCTTCTATCTGAATTTCGATCTCTCGAACATCTCGGGAAACGACCTCCTCTTGATTGCGGGTGTCTGGATTGCATTAACCGTAATACCGGGAATTCTGCTGGCCTTCTCAAGAAGGAGATTTGGCTGGTTCTTCTGGCCTGCTATAATCAACGCTGCCGGCTGGCTGGCACGATTTGCCTTTTCAGAAGAGATATACAAAGATTTCAAGCCTCTCTTTGACAACGGCCCTGTGCTATTGTTCATGGTCGTCAGTCTGATAGCGCTGATCTATCTCGAGTTCTACAGAAACTCTTTCAAGTATACTATCAGTGAGAAGGGGGTCGAGATTACCTGCGGATTCTTCGGCTCAAGCAGTCACATGATAGTCGCCAAGCATATAACCAATGTACAACTGGACAGAAAGTTTCTTTACTTTATCCTCGGTGTGGGTAATGTAGTGCCGGTGACTTCATCTGGAATGGGCTCGGGAGATACCGGAGTGATAGGCGGTTTCTCTGGCGACGTTGGAACGAAGAACGTAAGGGCCGGTAGCTTTATTGGAAAAGTGAGTACTGAGAAGGAATTCGTTGCAAATCCAAAGAACTGTATCTACGGAGTCGCCTATCCCAAAAAAGTCTGGGAAGAGCTGAAATCGATGGTACTATAAAACTCCCGGGGAGAAAGATAATGGCGTGCCCGGGGCGATTTGAACGCCCGGCCTCCAGATCCGCAGTCTAGCGCTCTATCCAGCTGAGCTACGGGCACCCACAACAATACAATGGCGGAGAGAGAGGGATTCGAACCCTCGGAGGGTTAAACACCCTCACGTGCTTAGCAGGCACGCGCCTTCGGCCTCTCGGCCATCTCTCCACCCTACAGAGTTCATTCTAACACGCTGTACTAAAGGTGTCAATACAACGCCGGGCTCTCAAAAGTCTTTCAAGACCGACCAGTCAAGCCTTTTGGAACTCCCGTTATTGCTTTGAGATCTTCAGCTTCAGTACATAGACGTGATCCTCATCCTTCAGGGAGCCGTAATCACCCTTAAGAATGTCATAAGCTGATCCTCGAATTCCACTGCCGCTTCTAGTTATTACGACTACAGGTACATACTCATCCTTCGAGATTCCGACCTTCTCAGTGACGTTTATCGAGAAGATAGATACCCCATCGGGCACAGCGACGCTCTGCTGATAAAAAGCCCCGCCCGTTGAAAAATTCCAGATCTCCGTCTTTTCAGTTTCTCCCCTACCGATACTGAAAATCAACTGGGTATTTTTGCTCTCTTTAAGCGTCACAACATTACCCGAGAAGAATGAGTCCTGTAACTCTCCTCTGTAATAGTGATCGATCTTCCAGGCGATTTCGGTGTTGGCTTCGACTTTCCCGTTAATGCGTAACCTTGCGATCTGCGTCGATCCTACTGCCTTTGCAAAAGCCGCTTCAGATTCCGTCAAAACCGTCTGCTCGATCGATAAGCTTCTCCCGCAACCCGAGAAGAATACAGAGACAAGCAAAACGATGGACACGAAAACGAGTAATTTCCTAAAACGCATCTTTCAACCTCCTATGCTGTGTGTTCAACCCCTTGAACGAGATATGAGATCGAAAGAAAAAACGAAATTGTGGAAATTATACCACGCCCTAAGAGGAATGCGGTTTTCTCCTGACGAAAACCTTTGGTCTGGCTGCCTTCGTAAAAAAGATGCATAATTGGAGATGAGAAGATTATCACTGGAGGTGAAGACTTGAGGATCCGAGAAGCCGTATATGAAGATGCAGTCGGCCTGAGGTCGCTATTACTTGACATTGGCTGGTTTTCAAACAGTAACATAGGCGGGGATGAGTTTCCCGAAAAGCTAAAGAAGATGCTGGCCTGGAATATCCAGGAGCCGGACCACGTATTGCTGGTCGCCGAAGAGGACGGAGAGATAGTGGGATATGTGGGGCTTCACTTCATCCCGTACCTCTTCATGGGTCATCCGGAGGGATACATCTCCGAACTCTTCGTCAAGAGCTCCGCGAGGGGTAAGGGCATAGGTTCAAAACTTCTTACAGAGGCAGTCAAAAGGGGCAGGGCCAGGGGATGCTCGAGAATGCAGCTGGTTAATATGAAGAACAGAGATTCTTACAAGCGTGGCTTTTACACGAAGATGGGCTGGCGAGAGAGAGAAAACGCTGCCGACTTTGTGTACGATCCCACAGAAGGCTGAAAACTCTATAACTGGAATGGGTTCGAAATAATCCCTAATGCTTGCAAGACTAATACTTTATGGGCGAATCTACTGGCACTTCGGGGTGACGCCAAACCGTCCGAAAAAATTGGTGAGGTGGTCTTAACCGGCATGAGCCGAGAGTAGAGGGGCAACTTCAATACAAAAAAGCCCTTCAAATGAAACGGGCCCTCTCTTTGAGGGCCCATCTACAAAACGGGAAAAATTTCCGAACAGGGGTGGGGTTTAGC
>LVBU01000622.1 GCA_001603185.1 Thermotogales bacterium Thermo_02
ATATTATGAATGTCCAAGATAAAACTAACAAAAAGGGGGTGTGGAAATGAGAAAAGTGAAAGATCCATCATCGATAGACCGTGAAGTCAGAAAGTTTAGAGAGAAAGTAGTAAAGGAGACCTTCCCGCATTACCTGTAAAAGGAGGTGAGGGAGTTGAACAGAAGAGAGAAGAAAGTGCACTACGATGAACTTGAAAGGTACATAGAAATAGCCAGAGAAGATTCACTGAGAGCAAAGATCATAAACGTAAGGTAGAAGAGAGAGGAGGATTAAGATGACAAGAAGAGAGAGAAAGAACTACAGAGCAATAGATAGAATGATAGAAAGTGGAAAGGAAAGCATCTACAGCAACATACTTATAAATCCCAGGTTCTGAGAAGAGTAGAAGAGGAGGAGTAAACATGAAGAAGAGAAGTTTCAGGGAAGTGGACAGGATGGTTCTGAAGGTTAGAGAGAGCGCTTACAACAGTTTGATGGTTGGCCCCAGGTTCTGAGAATTCCTGATAAGGGAGGTGACAGAAATGAAGAAGAAGAGATTCAGAAATTTGGCAGATGTGGACAGAATGATTGATAAGATGAAGAGCGATACATTGAAAGATCTCATGTCCTCGTTGCACAATTAACCGAAAGCGAGGCGTGAGAATTGAAGAGTAAATGTTTAGAAAACTCTATCAAATAACTAAGAA
>LVBU01000112.1 GCA_001603185.1 Thermotogales bacterium Thermo_02
GTCTAGGGTCTGGTGAGAACGAGAAGAACAAGAATCCGTCCTCCGAGAGGAGCATGAAAAGCTGAAAACCCGTCCTTGGAGAGCAAGAGCGAAAAAGCTGTCCGTTTGCTCTACGGAGCAAGGAACGAGATCCCGTATAGGAGCATTACGGGATGACAGGATGGAGGAGCAGTACTTACTTCCGACGCTTCGTGTCCAGGTTCTTGGTCAGAAGAGCGAAAACACGAGATTGAGAGAGAGGGAGAGATAGAGGAGAGAGGATGAGACGGAGAGCCGGGTGTGGGGTTTAGGGTCTGGTGAGAATGAGATTCGTGAGTAAGTGTTCTTACCGACAACCTACAACGCACAACCTACCACCGATCTTAAGCCCACGAAGTGGTACTGGCCGCCGAAGGCGACTGGCAACTCTCGTCTTCTCATGAGCGCAGCGAACATCTCGACAATGCTCTTTCTCGGCTCTTAAGGAGGTCTCTTTTGAATAAGGAACTCGACAGATTGGTTTTGGAAATGAGAGATAGTATCGCCATAGCGGCGTCCAGACTCGTAAGGATCAGGTCGGTGAAGGAGCCTCCCGCAGCCGATGCACCCTTCGGTGAAGGCATAAGGCTGGCGCTTGAGGAGGCTCTCCTTATAGGCCGCGAGCTTGGCTTCACCACAAAGAATGTGGATAACTATGCCGGACACGTACAGTACGGCGATTCCGGCTTTGTCTTCGGCGTTCTCGGCCATCTCGACGTCGTTCCCGAAGGCGAGGGCTGGATTCACGAACCGTACGGCGGCGAGATAGACGGAACGAGGGTCTGGGGAAGGGGTGCCACCGACGACAAGGGCCCGATGGCCGCAGCACTATACGCTCTGAAGGCCGTCGAACGGCTTGGCATAACTCCGAAGAATCGTATCAGGATAATCTTCGGAACCGACGAGGAAAGCGACTGGGGTGGAATAAAGTATTACTTCAAAAGAGAAGAGTCTCCGAAGTGGGCCGTCTCTCCGGACGCGGGCTTCCCAATAATTCACGCCGAGAAGGGCATAGTCTCTTATCATATATCGCTTCCCCTGAAGTCTTCGGTTCTTCTGGAGTTCTCCGGAGGCAGTGCGACCAATGTCATTCCCTCGAAGGCCCACATTGCTCTCAAAAACCTGCCGGAGATCCGCGATGAGGTTGCGGCCTTCACGCCCTCCAACAGTGCGAAGATTGTTGTGAGTGATGTTCCCGGAGGTATAAGGGTCGAGGCTCACGGGGTCTCCGGTCACGGTGGCGCCCCCGACAGCGGAGTCAACGCCATAAGCCCGCTTCTCCATCTGCTCTCCGGATTGACATCTCTGGAGAGCGAGACTCGCGAGGCCCTCTCGCTTCTAAACGAGCGGCTCGCCTACGATACTAAAGGCCTTAATCTCTCGGTAGCCGGAAGCGATTCGATAACCGGCGACCTAACGCTCAATCTCGCCACCGTAGCTCTCAGGGATTCCTCTCTCGAGATCTCGATCAACATCAGGTATCCCGTTATGTTCTGCGAGGAAATGATCTACAAACAGATCCGCGAAAGTCTGAGAGGCACGGCGATATCTAAGAGTCAGGACTTAAAGCCGCTCTTCGTATCACCGAACGGAGAGTTCATAACCCTGCTGAGGGAAGTCTTCAGTGAGGTCACCGGCGAAGAGGCGACTCTTCTCACAATGGGAGGCGGCACTTATGCCAGAGCCGTACCGAAAGGCGTCGCCTTTGGACCGCTCCTTCCCGGAAGAAATACGAACGGCCACCGGCCCGAAGAGCACATAGATATCGACGACCTAGTACTTATGGCGAGGGTCTATGCGCAGCTGTATTACAGAGTGATGCTCCTCTAGTCGACGACGTTTCGTATCCATTTTCCGGTCTTGGTACGCCATATTCCCAGCGACGCCTTTACGATCTCCTCGACCATCATCACCAGATAGACCTGCGCCAGAGACAGCTTGAGAACCAGACCGGCTATTACGACCAGAGGAATACCGATACCCCATAGAGAAAAGATCTCTATGAGCATCGCCGCTTTGGTATCTCCACCGCTTCGGAGTATCCCCACTATGTTCACGGCGTTGAACATCTTTATCGGCTGGGCCAGACCCACTATTATCACTATGACCAGAACCACGTCCTTCACCGATTGCTCGACATTGTAGAGCTGCACGATGAATCTCGAAAGCAGGATTATAGTCAGACCGGTGAAGAGAGCGGTTATTACGGTCAATTGCAGCAGCTTTCGGGCGTTGTTCTTCGCCTGCTCAAAGTTGTTCCTTCCCAGTTCAGAGCCGACCATGACCACGGTCGCGGCCGCGAGACCTCCGAAGATAACGAATCCGAAGCTCTCGATAGTACTCGAGATATTCCTCGCCGCCAGGAACTCGGTGCCCATCCTCGCCATGACAAGCGAATAGACGGCGATACCGACGCTCCAGAAGAACTCGTTCATGATAACCGGGGTGGCGTACTTCATGAGCCTCCTGAAGAAAATGCCGTCGAACCTCAACGATGTGAGTCTCAATCTTATGGGGGTAGATCCTTTGAAGATTATGAAAAAGAAGATAGTAAACTCGATCACTCTCGAGGCGAGGGTCGCGATCGATGCGCCCATTACTCCCATCGCCGGGATCGAGCCGAAGCCGAATATCAGGACGTAGTTACCGACTGTGTTTATCGAGAGCGCGACAAGGCTTACATACATTGGAATCCGCGCCTTTTCCACAGTCCTCAGCGCCATAGCCATAATGAAAGAGAAGGAAGTAAGGAAAGTGCTGAAAGCTACTGGTCTGGCATATACTGCACCGGTCTCGATCACCGCCAGATCTGAAGTGAAGACCCTGAGAATGCTTTCCGGAAAGACATAGAGTAAGACAAAAAACACGCAGGCGGCACCCATGGTCACATATATTATATGGCCGAGGGTCTTCTCGATATTTCTGTTGTCCTTCTTTCCCCAGTACTGCGCAACGAAGATACCCGCGCCGCTGGAAGCGCCGAATGTGAAGAGGTTCAGTATGAACACGATCTGGTTTATCAGGCCGACGGAGGCTATGGCGGTCGTCCCGAGCTGGCCTATCATGAGATTGTCAACCAGATTTAGGCCGGTCGAGATAAGGTTTTGCAGGGTTATGGGGATTGCAATAGAGAGCATTCTTTTAGTAAATTTCTTCATATAACCTCCGTAGATAGCGCTTGCCGTAGAATTATACAGTTATTATCGCTTCAGAACAACAGGCGGCAGATCTGCCGCCTGTAATTTCCATACAGAAATCCCCGCAAGAACGCGTGATGCTATAATATTTCATAGTCCACTGGTCTTACTGGAGGTCGGCGATGTACTTTGTCACAAAAGAGTTCACTTTCGATGCCGCGCACAACCTAGTAAACTATCACGGCAAGTGCGAAAAGCTTCACGGTCACACTTACAGAGTCCAGATAACAGTGTCTGGCGAGGTCGACGACGAGGATATGGTAATCGACTTTCTCGAGTTGAAGGAAATAGCCAGAAGAGAGGCTATCGACCTGCTGGACCACTCCTATCTTAACGACATAATTCCCCAGCCCTCGGCCGAAAACATCGCCCGCTGGATCTTCAAGAGAATCGAAGAGAGCCTGAAAGGTCCTTCCCGGGAACTCTATGAAATTGCGGTCTGGGAGACGCCGACAAGTTTCGTCCGCTACAGAGAGAAGACGCTTTGATCAGTATCCCTTCGGGCAGATATATAGAGAGCGATTCGAAGGTCCACCGCGCGGATCCGAGAGCAAAGATAGTCTCTATACTCGCTCTAGCCTTCTCTTCGCTCTTTCTGGGCAGTATCGGAGACTTTGTGCTTTACGGGTCTTTCTGGGTATTTCTCTTCGCTCTCTCCGGTATAAACATCCGGGAGTATCTGAAGACCATATGGGGCATCAGATTCCTGATTCTGCTGGTCATAGTCTTCCAGATTCTCTTCACTCCGGGCAGGATCATCGTCGATCTCGGACCGGTAAGGATAAGCAACGAAGGCGTTACTAACGCGGCAATACTCTCGGGAAGAGTCGTCCTGGCCGTCCTCTTCAGCATTACTCTCTCTCTCACTACCTCACCGCTTGAAATCGCTTCGGCCTTTGAAGATATTCTAGAGAAACTGAAAGTAAAGGCCTCTAAGGCTTCACAAGTCGGAATAGCCGTCTCTCTTACCCTGACCTTTATACCCCTGCTGTCACTGCAGACGGAAAAGATAATAATGGCTCAGAGAGCGCGGGGAGTTGAGTTCGACAGGGGAAACATACTCAAGAGGGCCAGAAACGCCCTGACAGTCGTCATACCGGTGATAGTAAACGCTCTCAAGAGAGCTCAGGAGACTGCCATGGCCCTTGAGGTACGTTACTACACTCCGGGCAGAGCGAGGACTCGGTACAGAGACTTCAGCTGGAGAGCCGGCGAGACGCTTCTACTGAGTTCTGTCATTGCGGCGATCTGTCTTATGATATTTATACTGTAATACCGAACAGCTCACCCAGTCGGTCGGGACTTATCCTCGCGAGAGCTCTCGCGGCCGCTATTCTTATTCGTCCGTCGTTTGAAACGTCGGAAATTGCACCCTCCAGTTCTGCGGAGAGTTCCGCCAGCTTGAGCGAACCGACGACCGAAGCGGCGAGAATCCTTATCGGCCTCTCCTGTTTCTTGTCTGTGAGAAGCCTTCCGACAAGATCGGCAGAGTTAGTCATCTTGAGCTTCTTGACGGCCCTCAGGGCAGACTTCTTGAGACGCGACGACGTGGATCTCAGAGACTCTTCGACGCTGCCTTCAATGGAATAGTCGAGTAGATTCGCCAGAGTTTCCAGACATAACGCCCTGACTCTATCGGAAGGGTCTTCAAGACCCTTGCGGAGTATATCGACTGAGGAGGGTTCGAGAATACCCTTCAGGTACTGGGCTCCCATATGTCTGCATTCCTCGTCCTCGGAATCCATAAGCCTCTCGGCCACGCTCATGAGCAGGGAATCGTATCCTTTGATCTTACGGTAGTTTTTCAGGGCCGGGAGAGAAATATAGCGGTCCTCAGACTCGACCAGACTCCTCAAAACTGGAACTGAAAGCTCTTCGGGGAACATGGCGATTACCTCGATTACGCTTTCCTTTATCATAGCCGACCGGTACGCCGGAAGCGACTTTACCAGCCCGGCTAGAGAGTCGGGATCCTTGCGGACGAGTTTCGAGGCGAAAGCCATCTTCTGGAGCTTCTTCGGAAGTGGGGAAAGCTTCTCTTCGTCGAGATCGATCTCTCCCCTGTAGGCCGAAAGCAGAGCCTGGATGTCGTTGCTCGGATCGACGTCGAACTCCGTCAAGAGATCGTCCACGCCAGATTCTACAAGAGCGGTAACAAAAGCCTTCCTAACCCTTCTGGAGGGATCGATGGCGATCTTTCTTGCCAGATCGACATCTTCGTAACTCATTTCCACGAGCTCTTTTACGGCCACGCTCCTTACGATATCCGAGGGGTCGTCCAGTGCACGCAATAAATTCTGGGGATCGGTACCGGTCTTGGCCATAGAAGAGAGCACATTTCTCCTAACGTCCGGAGAGGGATCTTCGAGATAAGTCTCAATGTTCTCCACGGCGATCTCCCTGTCGGATGCGAGTTTAATCGCTCTTGCCCTGACATAAGCCGAGGGCGAGGAAAGCATATCCTTTAGATCCATCTCGCTCCTGGAGAATATCTCCTCTTCTATAGCCTGAAGTATCTTTCTTACATCCTTCGGATTCACCATTACCACCCCAATCTTAGAAGTACGTCTCTACGGTCTATCGTAAATCTCACCGATTCGCCTTCATCGAAGAAGCTCGCCTCTTCCCGAAATTCCATCACCGTGTTGTGCGAGTTTCCAGATCTTCTCATCACTTTCTTTCCGGTGATGTAGTACCTTACTCTCTTCAAACTACCTTCACTGACTATATTGAAACTCAAAAAGTCCGTCCCACACGAAAATCCTCCGACCGAAAGGTTGAGATCTCTCTCGAGAACGTCCACCGCCCTGAATATCGCCACAGAGTCCTTTGTCTCTCTCACGAAGAGAAATACGGTCGAGACAAACGCGTCGAAGACTTTCAGTATCGAGATAAACAGTATAGAAGAGACAAGAAATGCAACAAGTAACTCAACTAGAGAAATCCCCTTCTTCATACTCGATCATCTCCAGCAGACTTTCGAGCCGCTCGATAACTCTGTCGCGACCAAGAACCGAGAACGTTTCGAAGAGACCGGGTGTAACGAGCCGGCCGGTAACCGATCCCCTCAAGAGCTGAAACGTGTTCTTCTTGGAAGTGATCTTCATGTCCGCCAGACCTCTTATAGTCCTCTCCGCACCCTCTACGGACCAATCGGTGGCTTCTTCGAAAGCCCTTATAGCGGCAGCTACGAGATCCTTGCTCCAGTCGTTTTTCAGATACTTCATCACATACTCTTCCTGGTAATCTATCACTTCAACGAAGAAGGGCAGAGAGAAATCGTAGAGCTGCTCCATCGTGTTGACCTTCTCCCGGCACATGGACAGGACTTCACACATATAATGGGAGTCGCTCTCCAGAGAGGCGTAGTAGTCGAAGCGTCCCGTGAACTTCAGCCAGAGGCCGAATTGCGCGCAAAGCCTTTCACTGTCTATCAGTCTCATGTGTTTGCCGTTTATCCATTCGAGCTTCTCGTAATCGAATACGACTCCCTTGTTAGAAATATCCGAAGGGACGAAATCCTTAACCTTTTCGTGGTAGTCGAAAATCTCCTGATCGACTGTCCAGCCCAGCAGTGCCAGATAGTTCATCAGCCCGACGCTCAGATAGCCTTCGCTTCTGAAGTGATCGACGCTTGTATGGCCGTGCCTCTTGGAAAGCGGCGCCCTGTCGCTACCGAGAATAAGCGGAATGTGCATGAAAGTCGGCGGCTCCCAATCGAGCGCCCTGTATATCATCAGCTGTCTCGGCGTGTTGGTGAGATGGTCCTCTCCCCTGAATACGTGGGAGATCTCCATGAGATGGTCGTCGACGACGACGGCGAAATTGTAGGTGGGGAAGCCGTTAGACTTGACGATTATGAAATCGCCGAAGTTCTCGTTCTCGAAGGACATCTCGCCTTTCGACAGATCGTTGAACTGTGTGCTGCCCTGGGGTATCTTGAACTTCACGGTGAAGACTTCGTCGTCCCCGAGGTTTTCGGGCTTCTGCGACGATATCCTCAAAGCATTCTCCGGGTCGCTTCTCGAGTAGACCGCATAGTAGGCCGCTCCCCTCTTTACAAGCTCTTGGGCGTATTCGTCGTAGACCCCGAGCTCCACCCTCTCGCTCTGGCGATAAGGGCCGTACTTGCCGCCTATATCCGGGCCTTCGGACCAGTCGAGCCCGCACCAGCGCATCGAAGAGAAGATCTGGTCTTCGAACCTCTTCTCGGAGCGTTCTGTGTCGGTGTCCTCTATTCTCAATATGAAACTTCCTTCTTGATTCTTCGCGAAAAGCCAATTAAAAAGAGCCGTCCTCACTCCTCCCACATGGAGATTACCCGTGGGACTTGGAGCAAATCTACACCTTACCATCCTCTGCCTCCTCAAGTAAACAGACCAATTCAGCTTCGTCTCTTGCCTGTCCTATTTCCACCGATCTACGGTTGTCCAGATACCTTCCATCGATCATAACCGGTATGATCCTGTCTGTCCAGCCGCCCGTACCCTTCATCAGTATGAGTCTCTGCCCGTAAGAGTAGGCCGACACAATTTCCAGAAGCGTCCCGGCCTCGCCACCGATCGAGATGACGACATCGGCCGATTTCGTTATGATCAGAGATCTCAGGGCAAAATCCATACCCGTCCTTATCTCTATATGGTTGTGATCGTTCCCGTCATTGGCTATCGGAAGAACGCCGATCACCGTGGCGCCGTGAGCCGAGGCGTTCCGGGCGACCAGTTCCATAACTCCGTCTCTTCCTCCAGTGATTACACAGTGGCCCCTTTGAGCCAGGACTCTCCCAACGAAGTCACAGACTCCGTGGAGCTCTGCCACGGGCGATCTGTCGATCGGACCAGAGTAACCTATTACCGCAACCTGGAGCATCAGTCATCACTTCCCAGATACTTATCGATAACCATTTTGTCGCTCAGTACATCTTCCGCATCTCCCGAAGAGATCACTTCTCCCTTGTAAAGAACGTACAGCCTGTCCACGACCCGTGTAATGGAGGCGACATCGTGATCGGTCACTATTACCCCTATACCCCGTTCCTTTAACTTCTTGATAATCCTCTGGATGTCCTTTACAGTCATAGGATCGATCCCGACAAAGGGTTCGTCCAGCAGAATAAACGAAGGGGAGAGGGTCAGCGTCCTCGCGAACTCGAGCCTTCTCTTTTCGCCGCCGGATATAACCGACGAAGGCTGGGTCTTGAGAGAGGATATTCCAAACTCTTCGAGTAGCCCGTCTGCTTTGTCCTGACTTCCGTCCTTCTTGCCCGTCAGCTTCATGACCATCAGCAGGTTCTCAACGACCGAGAGCCCCCTGAAAATGGACGTCTCCTGTGGCAGATATGCAATACCCCGTCTTGCCCGTTCGTGAATGGGTAGATGGGTTATATTTTCATCGTTCAGGTATATACTTCCCGAGTTCGGTACGACTATACCCAGTATAGACTTGAAAGCGGTGGTTTTTCCGGCGCCGTTGGGCCCCAGAATCCCCACCACTTCAAGAGAAGATGCCTCTATGGTAACGTCGTTGAGTACTTTTCTCCTGCCGTAGCGCTTATGGAGATTGAGGCATCTCAGATATGAGACTTCGCTCACTTCTAAAATCCCTTCATATACTCAATAATCGCATCGGTAATGTCAAAAGCTGGCGCGCCGTAGACTACTACTTCGTTCGTCAGAACCATATCGATTCCTATGAAAGTCGAGTAATCTCTGATTCTCCTGTTGACCTGCTCGAGAATCACCTGAAGCTTCGCGTTGTAAGTGTTTTCAAGCGTCTGTTCGTACTGCGCCTTCTTGGTCAGAATCTCCTGCTGCTTCACAAGAAGGGCTTCCTGACTCGCTCCGGAGTTTGCAAGATCCTGGTACTCTTTGCTCAGGTTATCCAGCTGTGTCTGGTAGAACTGCGTGTCCTTCTGGTAATCGATATTCAGAGTATTCCAGTCCTTGGTTGACTCGAGAACCTTCTGCATATTCGCAAAGGCTATCTTGGCGGGATTGGACGGCCCCGCCCCACCCTCGGAAACAACAACTACACCGACCGCGGCTATCATGATAACTAGAAGAAAAACTTGCAGAGACTTTCTCACAAAAACACCTCCTAGAATAATTTGGTTGAATCGAGCAAGATCGTCACCGGACCGTCGTTCACGAGTTCGACATCCATGTGGGCCTGAAAGACGCCGGTTTCGACCTGCAAGGAGTTAGACGCCAATTCGAGAAATTCGTTGAATAACTCTTTCGCCTTTGCCGGTTCGGCAGCTCCCGTAAACGAGGGCCTCCTGCCCTTTCTCGCGTCGCCCATAACCGTGAACTGAGATATCGCGAGTAAAGATCCCCCGACATCCAGAACGGAGAGGTTCATCTTGTCGTTCGCATCTTCGAAAACTCTCAAATTGACGATTTTGTCGACCAGCCACTCCAGATCACTTCTATCGTCATCGGGCCCTACGCCCACAAGGGCTACCAGTCCCTTCTCTATCGAACCGGTAATCTCGCCCCCGACCCTCACGGCGGCCCTGCTTACTCTCTGAATCACAGCTCTCAAGAAACTCCCCCCAGACGCTTCACGCTCTGTATTCCCCTCATTCCCCTGAGGTTTTCCATCACCGAAGTCAACTGGCCGACGTCTTTCACCAGTATGTTGGCCATGAGCGTATCATAACCCCACTTACCGCTCTCGACCGAGTACTTCTTGACTTTGGCGTTCTTGCTCTCAAGCCTCTCGGTGATCTTGTTCATAAGAGACTTATCGCTGCTGTCGAACTCGACGACGATCCAGGCGCTGAACTTCTCGCTCGAGGCCATCGTCCAGCTGGCTTCGACTAGCTTTTCCCGGGATATGTCCCTCACATTCCTACAGTCCCGGTTATGTATTGAAATACCCCTACTGCTCATGACGGCGACAATATCGTCTCCGGGAAGGGGAGTACAGCACTTCGCAAAATAAACCGCGATTCCCGTCTCGCCTCCCACGATCACCTCGTTGCCCTTAACCTGTTTCTGCTTCACGAGCTCGGTCTCTTCGGGCAGAGTCTCTACCTCTTCATCTTTGGGAACGAGGATACCCAGAACTTCGCCCATAGTTATCGAACCGTCTCCCAGCTTCGCGAAGAGATCGTTTTCGTTGTGCACGCCGAGCCTGACCATGAGATGCTGTATCTCTTCGCTTTCAATCAGCTCGTCCATGGCGACGGCAAGCCGTTTGCTGATCTTGCGGAATATTTCCTTGCCCCGTTCTATTAACTTGTTTGAATACTCGTTCTTGAAAAACCTCTTGATCTTGGCCTTTGTGGAATTAGCCCTGACATACTTCAGCCAGTCGAGACTCGGACCGTCGCTCGCCTTGTTAACGATTACCTCCACACGGTCTCCGAGCTTCAGCTCATAATTCACCGGGACGAGTCTGTCGTTGACCTTTGCACCCGCGTAGTGGTGGCCGACTTCCGTATGAATGGCGTAGGCGAAATCTATCGGCGTCGCCCCTCTGGGAAGATGAACTACCTCGCCCTTTGGAGTGAATACAAAGACCTCTTCCTGAACGAGCTCATGAGAGATCGACTCTATATCTTTGAAACTCTCTATAAGATCCTTCTGCCAGTCCACGAGCTGACTGAACCAGCTTCTATCCTTAACGTCTATACCTTCCTTATAGACCCAGTGCGAAGCGACTCCGAACTCGGCCTCTTTGTGCATTCTCTCGCTTCTGATCTGAATCTCCAGCGGCTCGCCCCTGTGAGTGATGAGAGTCGTATGAAGAGACTTATAACCGTTCGACTTGGGCGCCGCGATGTAGTCCTTGAACCTTCCCGGCATCGGAGGCCAGAGAGAGTGAGCCGCTCCGAGAATCTTATAGCAATTGACCTCGTCACCGGTAACTATCCTCAGGGCTATAAGATCAAAGACCTCGTCAAAGGACCTGTTCTTCTTTACCATCTTCTGCCAGATACTGTAGAGATGCTTAACCCGCCCCTCGATACGCGCGGCGATCCTGTTCTTCCTGAGCTCGCGCATAACGATGTTCTTGTACTCGTCCATAATATCCTGACGTTCCTTGAGCTTCTTGTTGACCTTAGCCTTGAGTTCCTTGAACTCCTCAGGATACTCGAACTTGAAGGAAAGGTCTTCCAGCTCGGCCTGCATCTTGTGCATACCTATCCTGTGAGCTATCGGAGCGTAAATCTGAATAGTCTCGCGCGCCTTGTCCTTTCTCTTCTCCTCGTCCTTCAGATAGTCGAGCGTCCTCATATTGTGCAGCCTATCGGCGAGTTTCACGATGATTATTCGGGGATCGTTAGAGAGTGCCAGAAGCATCTTTCGAAGCGTTTCGACCTTCATTCTCGACTTGACGACCTTGGATTCGAGCTTCTCGTTCAGCTTCAGATTGCTTATCTTCGTCACTCCGTCGACGATCAGAGAGACCGTCTCTCCGAACTTCTCTGTAATCTCCGAGAGAGGCACATTACAGTCCTCGACAATATCGTGCAGGAGACCGGCGACAATAGTATCGTTATCGGCAGAAAACTGGGCGAGAATCTTCGAAACCTCGACCGGATGGCTGACAAAAGGCTCTCCGGAGTCTCTCACCTGCTCCTGATGATGAAAGCGTGCAAACTCATAGGCTTCAAGAATCCTCTCCTTGTCCCGTCTTTTGAGGCGATATTGAAGAATACTCTCGAGGTCACCCAGAAGCATCTGGGAATCCAATTCAGTCCTCGCCACGATCTCACCTTCTATTGGATTATTGTAGCATGAAGCCGTTATCACTTGCAGAGAAAATGTTAAGGTTGATCTGAAGAGCCGTTGTAGGTTGTGCGTTGTGGGTTGTCGGTAAGAATCGAGAGAAAGAGCATTGTCGAGAGTTCTCTTGAGAACCGTTGAGAGTGGAGCATGGAGAGTTATGAGAAAAAGCAGCCAGTCGCCTTCGGCGGCCAGTACCACTTCGTGGCGCCAGTTCCGCTTCGCAAGGACGGAGGTGGAACAGAGGTAAGGGGTTAGAGGATAGAGGTAAGAAAACCAAGATCTCCTTCTCGTGAAGATGGTGACTGACGGGCTCCTGATGTTCTTCTCACTGTCATCCCGGACCCCGATCCCGTCATCCCGTAGTGCTCTTATACGGGATCTCGCTCCTCCGCTCTTCCTGAGTAGGAAAGGTCGGGATCCTGGCTAAGAGATCGCCAGGATGACGTGAAGGGAGAGCCTGCCCTGGACGCGAAGCGTCGGAACGAAGAACAGATCTCCTAGCTCTGGAACGCTCTTCTGCTCTTTCGACCTCTCACTTCAGGTTCTCCAAGGGACGTCATTTCCGGTAGTCGTCCTCGAATTCATCGATGGTTGCATATCGTTTCACGTTGACTCCGACTTTGTCATACAGCAATTTATACTTCTCCATTGCTTCGTCAAATGCCATCGCCGATGCTTGCAGATCGTTGATGTCAAAGCTCTTCATCAGATCCACGGAAATACCTTCGTATTCTTCGCCCATTTGATCGTAGAAAAGCTGGCAGCTGGCTGCCGTCATAAGAGAGAGATACTTGCTACCGACTTTCTCGGCCAGCCACATCTTGTTCTTCCAATCGGAATGAATTTCCTCGTAAGATCCCTCCAGAGCCTGCCGGTCGAGTCTTTTCTTTTTATGTACCTCGCTTTTGATCTCCTCAATTTCATCCCTGATACATCGAATCAGCGAGGTTGAATTTTTCTTGATCGACCGCAGCGAATCCGATTCAACCAGTAGACGGTAGCAGACGAGAAAGCCGGACGGTAATCTCTGCAACCTTTCGATCTCTTCTGGCATCCTTTTCACGCCGAGTCTTACGTAGGATTTGCTCATGAGATATACGATCATTTCTGAGTGGTGGATCAATCTGGCCGACGCGTACTTGGCTCTTTCAGGCTTTTTACTCATCATTACGTCCGCGTATGATCTTTGAGCCTCCTCGAAATGGACTTTAATATTCTGCAGGTCTGACTCGTCAAAAGGTGAGGCCAGCCTTTTACCGACAGCGTCGCGAAGTTCCAGGAATTTTTGACGGTACTTGTCGTCAGGACAGTAAACGATCTTGAGATCCACCAGCCTGGAGATGTACGGGTTCGAGTATCGGGCCATTTCTTCAAGTTGCTCCCATGTCGTGCAATAGACGTCGTGCGCTACATCGCCCAGAATGAAGCATGAAGCGATCTTGTAGCCGTCAGGATCGTTTATGACTATGAACAGATCAAGATCGGACTTCTCATGAATATCGTCCGAGGCGAATGAGCCGTAGATACCAATCAGAGCAACCGAACCGAGGCAAACGCGCCTTGATTTTTCGATTACGGCCTGTATGATCCTCTCGTTTCGAACCAAAAGGGCCTCTTTGATTTTCTTATCCATAAGCAGCCTCCATTTCATAGAACGATGGGAAAGACAGTCCATTACTCGAGGGCTAATAAATGCCTCCGGTGGATCGGCGAGTTTTGCACAGAGCAATTCTATCAAACTCTCCGGCAGGAATAGTGCGAGATACTGATCAGGAATACGACAGTCATGCCAGACTAGGTAAGTCTTGTGCCAACAGAGCCATCGAGCTTCATACGATACCGCTGACCTGTGTATTCTGTGATGTACATCCAGTTTCCGGCCGCGCCGTCGAACGCCCAGATGTTTATATCGTTGAGTTTCTGTCTTTCCGATTTTTCGTCAAAAGAGATTCGATAGAAACACTTTACCGCCTGTTCGCTCTTTCTCTTACGGTTAACGGCCCACTCTATCTGTCGAGACTGAACTCCAGTTGTATATCATAAGGCTCGCGAGCGTAGATCTCTTCGTTTATTTCGCAAGCCGGAACGCAGCCCAGAGAATCATAGAAAGCCTGAGTTTCGAGCGAAGGATGCGCCGAGATATACAGCTTGCCCGCACCTCTCTTTGCCGCGTCATCACAGCAGAGAGCGAACAGTCTTCGACCGATGCCGTTGCCCCTGAGATCTTTAGTAACATGTATCAACGGCATTTCCAGGTACTGATTATCGCTTCCAAAGAAGGAGTTTTCGACACTTGCAAAACCGACCAGCGAACCTTTCAGAAAGGCGCCGGCAACGAACCCTCCCGAACGTAAACAACTCCTCAATTCGGCGACTACTTCACACTTCCTCTTAAGATCCCAATCGTCTATGAACGCATTGTCCGCATAGACGAAATCTCCATCGGGGTTCATAACCTTAGTTCTTCTTGTTGTCTGATAGCGATCAAAACTCTCCAGACATTCGTCTTCAAGATCGCACAACTCGACAGATCTCACTTCGAAATCACTCTGCAAATCATATCCACCTCTTATTGAGAAGAGAGAGCGAGAAGAGACGTCCGCCGTCAACCGTCCACCGTTCTCCGATAAGAGCTTAGAAACACTGCTCTTCCGCTATTGATCTGAAATCCCCTCTTATTTTCGGTATCTCTCAATCATCTGTATCGTTCGTTTAACTGCCTCCACTGCAAAGTGATGGTCTTGCGAGAAATTGATACGAAAACTATCCGTGAATTGAGGCCCAAATTCCGTTCCCGGCGTTACCGTAACAGCAGCCTGAACCCTCAGAATCTTCACGAAATTCCCCATGGTAACGGTCAACTCGGGCGTTTTTATAAAGAGATAGCTACCGGCTTCCGCTTTTCTGACTTTGACGCCTTCCACACCGCGGAGTAATGCCAGCAGATCGTCTCGAATCCTCTCGTGCGCGTTGGTCCTCTCTTCAATCCATCCTTCCGGTTCGTCAAACCACGACTTGAGTACCGCTTGAGAATAACCGCCGGCACGCAGAGAGACGATGGCTTGCAATTGCTCCATTCGCTTAATAATCTTTTGAGAACCAAAAGCGACTCCCAGCCGATAACCGCTTAAAGACTCTGTTTTTGACGGACCGATTATTGTGATCAGAGTCTCCGGTAGTGCTTCCTGGGCACACAGATGCGTATAAACTCTGCCGTCGAATATCTGTCTTGAATTCAGCTGATCTACAATTAGCGACACACCGTATTTCTGCGCAAGAAGACCGATAGACTGGACTTCGTCCGGCGAATAGACGACACCCGTCGGGTTGTTTGGATTGGAGAACAGGAAGACCTTAACTCCGTCTTTGAAAGCGGCCTCGAGCCGGGTCAGGTCCAGGCCGGCCCGCTCATCTGATTCCAGATAATTCAACTCAACAGGAATCATTTCGCCGTCAAAGAACTGCGTCAGTTTTCTGTTGGCGAAATAGTCGGGCTCAACGATTGCAACTTTATCTCCCCGGCCGACCAGTGATCCCATCGCCAGAAAGAGCGCTCCCTGTGTCCCCGGCGTAATGATGAGCTGCGTATCGGCGGAAATCGGAGTGTCGGTGAATGCGGAAAGCCTTTCAGCCAGAGCTTCCCGTATGTCGCCTCTTCCTTTGTATTCCGTATAGGCTTGCACACCGCCCGAATAAACGCCTCTAATAAACGTATCTAGTGACCCGGGTGTCGGTTCAAACGCGTCGACGTCCCCGTGAGAGAAATCGACCGGTTTTCCGGGGATCTTCTCTCCTATGAGCTGGAGTCTCTCCTCAGCCTGCGTGATTTCCTGTCCGGGAGCGTTATCGACACCGAGTCTTGAGAACTTCGCTTCTAACTGATCCATTATCACATCGTCCTTCCGTCAGAGATTATTTCACACCTGGCACACTTGCAGATTCCCGACACTTCCACTTTCTGACCGGTCGCGCCCGTCATTTTTGCTCCTCAATTTAGCAAAAGGAGACAATGCCAGCGAGTTTCTATTTGCAATAATTTGACCATTATCTTTCGGCTCCTCATCGAATCTCTCCAAGGATAAGGATCTCACAACAACGCCCAGACGAGCCGGGAGTATCCTCATTTTATCATTTGAGCAATTGAAATCGAAAAGCTTCTGCCGAAATTCCGGGGGGGGGTAGCAACTCTCGAGAAGAAACTCATGCCAGACGGGAAAGAATTACCCCTTTCACTCTTACCTCTCGTAACGTATATTGACCTCTCCGTCTTTCATGCAGGAACCGATGGCATAGGCCGTCGACTCGATCAGCATATCTGGAAGATAGAACAGCGCTACGAGTTCGTCAACGTCCTGCGCTTCCTTCTCCCACAGAGACTTAGTGATCATTATCAGCTTTTCTTCCGAGACTTCTCTTTTCATCAGGATTACCGAAAGTGCCGTAAAGCCCCTAGCTTCAGCTATGGGGATATAAGGCACAACCGATTAGAAAACTCGATGTTTTTCAATCGGCTCAACTCTTCTATTTGTATTATTTAGTTTTATATAGTATAATACATATATGAACACTGAATTTAAGTCCAAAAACAATGTTGTATACTCTTGCAAGTACCATATAGTCTGGTGTCCTAAATATCGTAGGAAAGTTTTGGTTGGTGATGTAGAACTACGATTAAAGGAGTTGATTGTAAGTATCTGTGCCGAACGTCAGGCAGAAATCATCGAAATGGAAATCATGCCTGACCATGTTCACTTGCTTGTCGAAGTAGACCCGCAATATGGAGTCCATAAACTTATTAAAGCAATTAAAGGTCATACTTCACGGATACTTAGGCAAGAATTTAAACACTTGACAACGAAACTGCCCACACTTTGGACAAACAGTTATTTTGTTGCTACCGTAGGCGTTGCACCGCTTTCCGTAATTAAACAGTACATCGAAAGCCAAAAAACCTCGCAAAGGAGGTGAAAAAGTGCAAATCACCGTCAAGATTAAGTTAGAGCTAACCAGGGAACAGGTTACTCTTCTTCGAGCAACAACTAAAGAATACATCCGCTTGGTCAACCAAATAGTAGCAGACTTCGTAAAATCCGATGCACCCCTTAAATATACTAGTAAAACCGTTATTGCGGAGCTTCCCAGTGCAGTAAAAAACCAAGCGATACAAGACGCTAAAAGTGTTTTCAAAAAGTATAAAAAGAATGTTTGTGCCAATGCCAGATTAGAACCAGAAGACCAAAGAGAAGTCAGAGTGCCGATTCTTAAAAAACCTGTCGCAATCTGGAACAACCAGAACTATTCTCTAAAAGAAAACATCCTGTCGTTTCCTGTATTAATTGCCGATAAGTCTAAACGTATTGAAGTTAAAGCAGTGCTGACCGACTACCAACGGGAACGGTTAAACGGCAAACGCGGTAGTCTTCGTATAACGCAAAAATCAGGTAAATACATAGCCCAAATAGCCGTAGAAATGGATGAAGAACAGTCTGAGACCGGTAATAAAATCATGGGTGTGGATTTAGGCCTTAAAAATCCTGCTGTAGCCGTTTTGGAAGGAGGTAAAACCAAATTCATTGGTAATGGCAGACAATGCAAATTTATCAAGCGCAAACATCGTTCAGTACGGCGAAAACTCGGCAAACTCAAGAAGCTCAAAGCCATAAAAAATCGCCACGACAAGGAACAGCAATGGATGAAAGACCAAGACCACAAAATCAGCCGCCAAATTGTGAATTCTGCGAAAGAAAATCAAGTTGCAGTTATTCGTATGGAACGCTTGACGAATATCCGCAACACGGCAAAAACAAGCCGTAAAAATGAGAAGAATTTGCATACTTGGAGTTTCTATCGACTGGCAAAGTACATCGAATACAAGGCAATTCTGGCAGGAATTAAGATAGAATACGTTAATCCCGAATATACAAGCCAGAAATGCCCGAAATGTGGTAAACGCAACAAAGCCAACGATAGAAAATATGTGTGCGGTTGCGGATTTAAAACCCACCGGGATAGGTTGGGAGCGATGAATATTATTTCCGCAACTGTGGCAGATGGTGTAGCGTAAGCGATAGTCTGCCAGCCCTAGGAGCTAATATGCTCTGCCTAGGGACGGGCTGCTGGCACAGCCCTTAACTTGGGGTCATACTCCGATGCCAGAAACGGTCTTCGGTTTAATC
>LVBU01000113.1 GCA_001603185.1 Thermotogales bacterium Thermo_02
TCAAGAGTCTTGTGCAGCTGATAGAGCTCCCAGAGATACTCCGTGAAAACTCTGTGTTTCTTCAGTTCCTTTATTATAATTGATGTGCTAAAAGACTTTAGATCTACTTTGCAGTTCTCTTTGCGGATCTTCGCCGTATCCTGACCGAATGAGATTGCAGAAATCAAGAACCACTCGCTCGGAAGAGGGAAGATGAATCTTCCAACATTCTCTTCTTTCGGTGACAGTTCCAGAGTGTTTACGATTATCGGGACCACATAGTCTGTGTCTCTCTTGGCTGGTATTTTAGCTCCCTCTTCACCGGTAACTACCCGCATAGTCTTGCCGAGAGTCTTCGACTCGAATGCCCATAGAGCGACTGAATCTTCATAAGGTTTGTCATCGACTATTTTCACACCGTGCAACCTCACACTCCCCAGATCCAGTTTGCTCTTGGTTAGTCCGAACTTTGCCGGATCCATCTTCACCTCTACGACGGCCATAATCCTATCTCTGTACTTTGCAAATACGGGGTCTGATGGAAAAGTGAAGGAAACTCCTTCATGTTTTGTCTCTTCAACAGAGATTGAGCCGGTATCAGTCATAAGCCATATCGAGGCGTCTAATATCTTCATGTTGTTCTCCCCCTTTCTACTATAACCTCTAACAAAAGGATTATACCCCATACAGAGTCTCAGGTCTAAACTAATGATACTGGATAGCATATTTCACGTTGTTTTCACAAAGCTTTCGATATAATTCTTAACACAGACACAAGGAGGTGTTTTCAAGTGAAGAAAGTCGTTTTGATTCTTTCGTTGGTCTTCTGTCTCAGTATTATGGCAGTGGCCGCTCCAAATACTAGAGAGTTGGGTGACGCCGAGATATTGAAACTCCAGTATCAACTGAACGTTGCAAATCTTTTCAACGCTCTTGAACTTTCGAACGAGCAACTCCAGCAAATGTATGATCTGGTAACTACAACAAGAGGCAATATCGAAGTTCTTAATGAGAGAGTTAAGGAGTTGCTAGAGACAAACCTGGATAAGGCTATCGCAGGAGAAGCCGCAATCACTGTAGATCGCACGGCAGTAGCCAGACGGGCACAGGCAATAATCGCGGAGTATTATACCGGGATCAAGTCAATAATCACCGTAAATCAGGCAGAGAAACTAGCTTCTTATCTGGGAGCCCGTACAAACAAACAGGTTCAGGATATTCAGAAGAGGACAAATGCAATGCAGCAAAGAGTTATGGAAAACCTTCCTCAAGTTCAGGAAAACCTTAAAGAGCGTTTGCAGAATCTTCCGCCCGAAGTTCAGAAGAGACTGGAACAGATGAATGTCCCGGAGAGACTGCAGCACATGCGAGAACAGATCGCGAGTAGAACTGAGAACGTAAGACCTAATGTGCAGCAGAGAACTTTACAGAACAGGGTCACACTCGAAAGACTGGCTCTGGGTCTCCTGACCGATCCTGCTCTGGAAGTCATGGAAAAAATGCTCGACAGGTAATAAATGCAAAGAGCGGTTGCTCGTTCCGACGCTTCGCGTCCAGGTTCTTGGTAAAGACCTGAGGTGAGAGGCGAGAGTACGAGAGAGATGACGACGAGCCGGATCTGGGGTTTGGGGTCTAGGGTCTGGTAAGAACGAGAAGAGCGAAGAGATCCTGGTTTTCTTACCTCTAACCTCATCCCCCTTACCTCTGTTCCACCGGAACTGGCGATTCCCCGTATGAGAGCACTACGGGATGACAGCATAAGAGAGCGGGAAGAACCGGTCTCAGATAGAAAAAGGGGCGTCATAGACGCCCCTTTTGTTACTTTCCTTCAGTTCACTTCTTCAACTGTAGTCTCGTGAGTCGTCTTGTTGTAGCTGAATTTGTAGGTTGTCTCTCTCAAGGGCTTCAGGAAGCTTACCTCTCCCATTCCCGCGGGAGTCCCATCGAACTTGTACTGCTCGTGAGCGCCCCAGCGCATCCCCCACTGGTCGTTATAGAATTTCTTGGAAACGCAGACCAGCATCATGTATCCCGCTCCGTCATCTGCGTAAGCCGGAAGGGTGTACGTGGCTGAATAGATGTTTTCGCTCTCTTTGTCCAGTACAAGAGCCTTTGGGCCCTCGATATTCCATCCGTTGAAGTCCCCGTAGATACTGGGTGAAGCCAGTTCTACAACTTGATCGGTCACACACTCTACGAGTGTCGTCTTATGTGAAACACTGTCGTATCTTATCTCGTAGATAGTGTCCTCAAGAGGTTTTACGTAACTCACCATGCCCATTCCCGCGGGAGTTCCATCGAACTTGTACTGCTCTTGCGCGCCGAAGAAGTAGTATTGAGTATTGAACCTTGTAGATAAGACAGTTACCATCATGTATCCATCTCCAGTTCCGGCATATCTTGGGATCTCGTAAAAGCCCGAGTATATGCCATCGCCGTTGAAATCGTTCAGGACCAGGGCGCTTTCATCGCTCATGCTCCAGTTGCTTCCCCGCCCCATAGCTTCATTGAAGTCCCCGTAGACCCTTGGAGTGGGAAATTTCTGGACATAGTCGTCGTATATCGTCTTCGTATTCGCGTCGAAGAGTATATGCAGCGTGCAGTTCTCCTTAATGTATATCGAGCCAAGACCAACGACCGTTCCATCTACCAGAGTTTTCACCGGCGCAGGCTGAAAAGCGTAATTGTCAACCCCCCAGCAACCGGATGCATTCCAGGTTCCATCGGTAACCTTGTAGTAATGACCGTCGTACATAGGATCTCTGTTATCGGCATTGAAGTCGATAATGATACTGTACCAGCCGTCCTTGCCCGCAATCGGTTCCAGTTTTAAGCCACCGTCCTTAGGCACCTGATAGCCGTTGGCGCTGGTTCCCAGATAATAGCTCTTCTGAACTTGAGACAGGATCGTCGTTGAGAACATAATGAAGATCGCTAACAATAACAGCACGGGAACTCTTACTCTCTTCTTCACTCTCACTACCTCCCCTTCTTATGGAATATCACTGCTGATCGGTTTTGTGTTTCCGGTGGAATATCGCAAACTTTTTGCCCTTCACTTGTATTCTTTCGTCTTCTATCATTGCCTCTCCGTGTATCAGACTGCCAATTCCATACCGATTGCGCAACTCTACCGATTTCTCGTTGAAATTCGCGATGAAGTATATGCCTTCTCCGGCGTACTCTCTGCAGAAAGCTATCACTCTGTCTTCTTCAGGATAGACCGGTATCAACGATCCCTTTTTAAGGACCTCGCTTTCAGCTCTGAATCTCGAAAGTTCTCTCAGAACCTTCGCGCATTCCGTATCCAGGTCTTGCCACCTCATTGCCCTGCGGTTATCCGGATCGAACCCTCCTTCCATACAAAGCTCATCACCATAGTAGATCAACGGGATACCTTCGAAAGCCATGTTTACAGCCATGACCAGAACGTGAAGGTCGACACTGTTCAGGAGCGTCCTGCATCGAATCGTGTCATGACTTCCTACAAGATTGACAAGGTAGTTGTAGAGCTGAGATTTGTAGAGCATTTTGTTGGCGTTTATCCTGTTCCAGAAAGTTCGTGAATTTATCCTGCCCTGTGCGAAGTCATGGATCGCCCTCATGAACTTGTAGTTGGTTGCAGTGTCCAGCTCGTTTCCCTGAAGCCAGCGCGAAGAGTGATTCCAGATCTCGCCCAGAAGAAGAATGTCGGGGAAGAGGCTCTTCAGCTCCCGTCTGAATTGAATCCACAGATCATGGGATACTTCATCGGCTACATCTAGCCTCCAGCCGTCAAGGTGCAGCAGTCTTGTCCAGTAGATGGCTACATCGATCACGTATCTGATAACCTCACTGTTATCTGTGTTCAGGCGAGGCATACCCGGAACCAGCCCGCCGAAACTGTCGTAGTTTCCAAGAATTTCATCGATCGGGAAGTCGCTAATGCAGAACCAGTCTCTGTATTTGGAATTGGACTGGTTTGTAAGAACATCTTTGAAAATAGGATTGGATGAACTGCAGTGATTGAAGACCCCGTCCAGTATCAGTTTCATGTTCCGTCTGTGTATTTCGTCGGACAGCCTGATAAGATCGCTCGCGTTTCCGAATCCGCTATCGATCTGGTAATAGTCGACAGTATCGTACTTGTGATAAGAGAAAGATAGAAATACGGGGTTCAGGTAGATCATCTTTACTCCCAGACCGGCTATATAGTCAAGCCTGTCGATTATGCCTTCGAAGTCGCCGCCGTAATATGTGTCTTTGTCCGGGAGTTCATCGAACGCTCTGGTCTTATCCGGGTTGTTCGCGGGATTTCCATCGTAGAATCTGTCTGTAAATATCTGATAGAGTATCTCTCCCTCGGCCCATGAAGGCAGTCTCGAAATGTCGGCCTCGTTTATGTACGGGTAGAAGAAGCAGTTGATCTCTGTTACCTCGCTCATAAATCCGTCAGATGTGTAGAATATGTTGCCTCCGGGATAGATGAGTTCGAAGTAATACTTGAATCTCTTCTGCTCAACACTTATAGTGGTTTCATAAAGGTCGGAAATCCCGTCGGAGAGTATCTTATCCATAGCTTTTCTGTTTATAGCCTCCGTGTGATCGTACAGGTTCTTGAAGTAGATAAAGACCTCGTCAACATCGTCCCGCTTAGTCTTCAATCTTATCTTCAGTGATTTCTCGTCTACGGCGTAAGCGTAGTTGTGCTCGGATATGTGGTAAATAGCCGATCTCTCGATACTCTTCTCTTTTCCGTCCGGACTGCCTTTCAACTCTTAACACTCCCCTCGGTCAATCCTCCGATAAAGTACTTTTGCAGAGAGTAGAACAGAACAACGATGGGAATACTGCCGAGCACGGCACCGGCACAGTACAGACTCCAGTTTATTCCGAACTGTCCGACTATCATACTCTGTAATCCCACTGCAAGAGGCATTGAATCAAGCCTCTGGGTCATCACAGTACTGGCTATCGCGTACTCGTTATAGGCAATCACAAAGCTCTGGATAGCAATAATCGCGATCATAGGTTTGGCAAGCGGAAGCGTTATCCTCGTCAGTATCTTGAACCTGTTGGCTCCGTCTATCATGGCCGCTTCATCAAGTGAATAGGGTATAGTATCGAAATAGCCCTTCGCAAGAAGTATCAGTCCGGCCGATGCGAAAGCCGAGTCGGCAAGGATCAGTCCTTGAAGCCGGTTAAGAAGGCCGAGAGTCACAAAGATCTTGAATATCGATACCATGGAGAGTGTCAGGGGAAAGATCTGAACCAGAAGAATAAAGTTGAAAAGTCCCGTCTTACCGCGAAATCTAAGTCTCGAGAAAACGTATACCGATACGGACACTATGACCACCGCCAGCAGCATGGTTACGAAGGCCAGTATTAGGGAATTGCGTATCCAGCTGAAAAACCTGGTCTCGCTGAACAGTCTTAGATAGTTGTCGAATGTGAACTCATCGATAACGAAGGTGCTGGTATCGATAACGTTCTTCCCGAAAGAGATCATCACCACATAGAAAAAAGGCGTGATGGTGACAATCGCCAGTACGATAAGAAACAGATGCACAGCAACCTTATTGAATCTACGCTTAGCCGACGTCATAGACACCTCTCGAGCGAAAGCTCTCTGGTTGTTACTCGTACGCCCTTCTATTGCTTATCTTCAACGACACAATAGCGAACAGTCCCACAAAGCCGAATATGATAACCGAGTACGCTGCTGCCATTGAGTAGCGTTTCGTATTAAAGGCCGTATTGAAGACATAGGTTATCAGGAGGTCCGTCGATCCGGGAGAACCCAGCACATCGCCGGGAGGACCTCCCTGAGTCAGCAAATACACGCCAAACTGATTGAACTGCATGATAAAAGACATGATGAGCATCGGGAAGAGAGCCTTGAAAACAAGAGGAAGAGTGATCCTCAAAAAGATATAACTGTTGTTTGCTCCGGCAATCTTCGCGACCTCGTAGTAATCTCGAGGAATCGATTTAAGAACCCCCGATGCAATCACCATAAAATAGGGAAAAGAGAACCAGGTCATGACGAGGATACAGCTGATCTTTGCAACCAGCGAACTCGAAAGCCATGGAACTGAAGGCATCCCAAAAACCGCAAGAATCTGGTTTACGAGACCGTCTCTTTCCAGCATCCCTCGCCACATGAGCAGAGTAATAACGCTGGGTACGACCCAGGGCAATATGAAGATTATCTTGTATATCTTCGAGATCTTGACCTGTACTCTATCGAGCATTACCGCCAGAACGGTCCCGGCCACGAAAGACTGTCCAACAACGAGAATCGCAAAAGTGATCGTCCACAGAGTCATAGACATCAGTCCTTCTATGCCTGTCGTGAAGATCTCTCTGTAGTTTGCGAGGCCTATAATCCCATAGTTTCTGAGATTCACTCCACTGTAGTTGGTGAGTGAAAGGAAAATGTTGTGGAAGACCGGGAAAACATAGAACAGAAAGAGAAGAAACAGAATTGGAAGAAGAAGGCCCCAGGCTATCGCGGTCTCTCTTATGCTCGACGAGTGGCCTGCATTTCCACTTCTTCTGTAACGCAGCACTGCAAGAAAAACGATCAACGCGATCGCACCTGCAACGAGCAGAGAGAAGACTATGTATCCGTAGAGAGGTATCTCGATCCTCTCGGGCAGATTGCTGATCGCCGCAACATCGCTTCTTATCTTGTTGGCGAGTTCTATGAGCTTTTCCTGCGCGTTCACCTCTCCGCCCGTTCTGTCGCCGTAGAAGATCGATCTGAAGGCCGTAGGGACGTAGTTGTACCATATTGTGCCTTCGGGAATGTTGGGAAACGGCTCGCAGTTGAAACCGATCGAACTCAGAGAGGAGAGAATCTTATCACTTCTTATATAATCGCTTTTGATAACTGCTATATTGCAGGGATTTCTCTCTCCCGTCTTTCTTTCACACCGATTTCCCGCCTCAATAAGCCTTTGCTGGTTATCGTCCTCAAGTATGTAATCAAGGAAAGCCATTGCCCCTTCGAGATCCCTTGTAAAGCTGTTTATGACGAATCCCTGGACTGTGGCGAGAGGTTTTGAGACCTCTCCGTTTCGCCCTCTGGGAAGGGGCGCTATGCCGTAGTTTACACCCATTGACTTGTAAATTGAGGCGTTCCAGAGTCCGTAAAGGATCATGGCGGCCCTGCCGTTCGCAAATTCGGCAGATATATGGCTCTCCGTAGCGTTTTCGTTGGCCAGAGTCAGTCCCTTTGCCTGCAACTCCTTCATCTTCTTCACGTAGTCGAGCATGTTTTCGTTGTCGAGCCCGACGTCATAAGGGTTATAAGTTCCGTTCGGTGCTTTGCCGTAGTAGTAACCACCGTATTCAACGATTATCGGATAGTTGAACCACATATCTTTCGGATTCAAGAGTGTGCCGTACTGCACTATCTTTCCGTCGTTGTTTCTTATCGTAAGCTTCTCGGCTATCGCGAAGAAGTCGTCCCAGGTCTCGGGAAGATCGGACTCATTAATCAAATCCCTGTTGTATATCAGGCCGGATGTGTCCAGAGAGTAACCGATTCCATAGCACTTACCGTTGTAGGTAAAGGCGTCGAAAGTGGCGCTCAGATATCTGGCACGGAGCTCGGGAGGTATCTCCAGGGGCATTATCAGGCCGGAGACTACCATATTTCCAATGTCTGGAGCCTGCATCAACACGATGTCCGGCCGGTCCTTCAACTCTGCGTTGTTTGCCAGGTCTCTGGGAGAATCGAATATCGATCTTCTGGAGATGACCTCTACTTTTATGCCAGTCTTTAGCGAGAAGGAATCGGCAATCTCCTTCATGCATGCATTTTCCGGTTCTATGTGACTGAACCATATTCTGATCGTTCTTTCGCCGCTTTCACTCTGTGCTTCCCCGGCGATAAGTAAAGAACTTGCAAGGATCGAGAGAATGATCAGTGACTTCCAGATACTCCGCAAATCAGGCTCCTTCACAGCGCTTCGAAATCAGAAACAGCCTTTTCGGCCTCCGCAACACTTTGAACGGGTAAACAGATAGAGACGTTTCCTCTCTTCATAGCTTCAATATTCGCTTCTATCTCTTGAAACGTATTGCAATCTATAGCTAGACAGACACCATTTGAATCCGTGATCAAACTGTCGATATTGTCGATCGGTCTGGGCTGGTTAGGGTCGGTCGCTATCCAGAGACTTGCCACGTTATTCAAAGAGCAGATCTCCTTTACCAGATACAAAGCTCTCGAATGACAGTGCATATGACCTACGCCGAAATGGTCTATTACCCTCTGCGTATAAGGCATACAGAACTTTCTGTAAAGCTTCGGAGATATCATGCACGCGATATCTTCGGACATATATATACAACCTTCTATCAACCACATACCGTATTTGCTCGAGGCTAGATAACTCCTCGCCAGGGAGTAGACGTCTTCGGCAAACCTGATTGTGGCTGTAGCGCAAAAATCCAGCAGCTCATGGAGCTCCTCCGGAGATTCGTAGAAGTCGGTGTATATGGCCTCGCCCCTGAGAGAGGCCGCCAGATCTAGCGGCGAGAAGAAACCCTTCATAAAGGGAATACCCGAGCCCGACGACAGCCTGAGAATCGCCTCGCAGATCTTCAGAAAGTTTCCGTACCAGAATGAGCTTCCCAGATCCGGCAACTTCTCGAAGTCCTTGATCTCCTTCAGAACGGACTTTGACCAGCTCGTGTCCGCATGGAATTCGATGTCCCCATCGACAAATGCAGAGTAATCGCCAATACCGAGCACCGGAGATAGAAAGGGAATCATATTGTCATCAACGCTGCGTCTCTTCTCAAAAGACTCTTTCATCAGAGTGCACAGGTCTTCGGCGTATCTGTCGATGTCGTCCCTGAAGTTGTATTTGGTCAGGTCCAGTCTCGAGTAATGTTCGACATCGCACTCCGGAAGAGTCCTGATAGTAACATTTCCCGCCCTGTGGACCAGCGCGTCGGAGTAGGTCTTTTCCATCAAATTCACGGTCTTTTCGATGTCCGGTTTGTAGTAGTCGAGTTCTCTGAATATCTTCAAAGAGTACCTCCTTTACTTCCAGCGAAGATAGTAAAGAGCTGCCTATTCTCTCTCATCGAGCCTTTTAGGCAGGTCTTCGGGTAATCTGATCGATTTGAAGAATCTCTGGATACTTTCGTAGTAGTCCTCGACGTCCATTCCATCAACGACATAGCCCGCATTTCTCAGTGTATGAAGGAGTATTACGTCGAGCAGCATCTGATCGATAGACATCTCCATCAACATAGCATTTCGAGTCGTCAGACCTATCTCGTTGATACTTGAATTACCTTCACCCATTACCATATACTCCCTATCGAAGACCCCGATTATCCTTCTCCGCGGAAAGTTTCTTTCGGCGTTTCTCATCTTGTAAGTGAACTGAACGCCAAAGTCGAAGGGCATTTCGCAGAAAGAAAAGATGTATATCTTCACTCCTCTATCGCTTGCCTCTCTAAGCTCGCTCTCGAACATCCTGGCCTCAGTATCCCAGAGCGAGAGATAGATCTCTCTTCGAGATTCGGATATTGCATTTCTAATAAGACCAAGCATTTCCGCCTGATTGGAGATATTCAGTATATAGTTATCCGAATCCACGTCGCGCACGATCTCCTCCAGAGAGCTTTCGAGACTGTCCAGTTTCTCGGCATAATCCCTTCTGATTTCGGCGATTATCTTCTTGTAGCTGACTGCAGAGTACAGTTTCGGGCTTCCTTCGATTACGTTTACGCTCCCCTTTCTCTCAAGCCTCTGGAGAATATCGTAGACCATGGTGCGCGTTATCTTCGCTTTCTTCGCCACCTCATAACCCGTCATGGGGCTGCTCTTGTGAAGAGCGATATAACACTTTGCCTCGTTCAGCGAAAACCCAAGCTCTCGCAGTATCTTGATCTCATTCATCTAATCACCCCATCAGAAACGAGATAAAAGCAATTCCAAAAGCGTTTCAGAGATAGTTGTAATGAACATTACTACTATTCTAGCATTGTGAATAGAGAGAGCTGAAGACGAACGCAACCGCTCAAGCATGTTTGAAAGGCTATATAGTCGATTATCAGAAGAAATCTTCAGTATTCCCACTTATTCACAACCTTCTATTGCGGTGGTTTCTTATTGCAGGTAGGGAGATTTTCCTCTTGAGAGTAGAAGTCAAAGTAGAATTCCTGTGGTTTTTCGACTCTAATTCAGCAGTAGTCATTGACTGTGAAGGCCTGAAAAGCCTTCATAGAGACGGAAATAGCTTAGTTAATCTTTAAGCAAACAACACGGAACATTTTCTTTACCATATAATCCCGATAAATATCCTCCGGTATCTTGACAAACCCGATTCTTTTGGGTAGAATTATAT
>LVBU01000623.1 GCA_001603185.1 Thermotogales bacterium Thermo_02
AAGAGACAGGTATAGAAATGTTGAGTATGGGGGAAAAGATGAAGAAACTATTCGGAACGGACGGGATCAGAGGTATAATAAACGAAGAGCTTACTCCTGAACTTGCAATGAAGCTCGGAAACGCAATCGGAAGATTCTATCTTGGAAAGTACAGCAACCTGATCATCGCGAAAGACACGAGAAGCTCGGGAGATCTTCTTGAGAATGCGATGGCAGCCGGAGCGGCTTCGGCAGGCATGAATGTCGATTTTGCCGGAGTGATGCCAACACCGGCGCTCGCTTTTGCCAGCAAAAAGACCAGGACGCTTGGCGCAGTTATATCGGCTTCCCATAATCCCGCAGTTTACAATGGTATAAAAGTACTTGCAAATGGTATGAAGATTTCAGACGAAGATGAGGTTGAACTCGAGAATCTGATCATCAACAAACCCTTTCACTATACAGTCTATTCCAGAGTCGGAAAGACGAGGTTTGTGGGATCATACTGTGATGAATATATAGAATACATAACAGGCATATTCGGTGAGGCTGAGTTCCCAGAATATAAGGTGTATGTCGACG
>LVBU01000114.1 GCA_001603185.1 Thermotogales bacterium Thermo_02
GTGGGAGAGGACTCCTTTGGAAGAGCCTATATTGATCTACTTAAGAAGAAGAGTATAAATACCTCATTCATTCAGACCGATAACTCTAACCCGACGTCTTTCGTCATAGTGTCACGTTCCAGAGCAAACCCACAGTTCATAGCCATGAGAGGTGCAGATTCGCTTATAGAACTGCCCGAAGAAGGCGAAATCGATAGATTTCTGGAGGGCGCCGCTTTTCTTCATCTCACGTCCTGGCCTCTTTCGAGAACTCCTTCAAGAGACACCGCTATGAAGATACTTGAAGTCGCGCTGGAGAGAGGGATAAGAATCTCTCTCGATCCGAACTTTCGTGAAGTGCTCTGGGAAAGAGGGCATGACGGCCGGAGCTTCATGAAGGAGCTGCTCCGCTCTGTGGACATAACGAAGCCTTCAGACGACGACGCTTTTCATATCTTTGGCGAGCTGAAGCCCCGTGAGTATCTGGATGCCTTTCACCGAGCAGGAGCTAAAAACGTCATACTCACACTGGGAAAGCGCGGCGCTCTTGTTTCCGACGGAAGCCGGATCGAAGAAGTCTCTTCGTGCGCCAGACGGGTGGTCGATACCACCGGCGCAGGCGACGCCTTCTGGTCGGGTCTGTATGCCGGGTTAATCGAGGGGCGAGATATCTTTAGGGCGGCGGAATACGGGAGTTACTGCGCGGCCTTCCGAATAGAACACGAAGGAAAGGAAGTCATACTGCCTTCAATCGAAGCACTGAAGACAATTTATCAGAGAGGTGAAGCTCAATGCGAATAGCTTTCATAAACCCACAGGGGAACTTCGATCCGAAAGACAGTTACTGGACGACTCACCCGGACTTTGGCGGACAGCTCGTCTATGTAAAGGAGCTGGCTATCGCATTGTCCCGTATGGGAGTCAACTGCGATATTATCACTCGAAGAATCGATGATCCACAGTGGCCGGAGTTCTCTGACGAGTTCGATTATTATCCGGGTGTAGAAAATGTCCGGGTAGTCAGGATAGACTTTGGCCCAAAAGGTTTTCTCAGCAAAGAAGCGCTCTGGCCATATCTGGGGGATTTCAAGAACGGAGTCCTGGATTTCTACAGAAACGACAGGACTATGCCGAGCTTTATTACGACTCATTACGGAGACGGCGGTATTGTCGGGGCCATGATCTTCAAAGACACGGGGATTCCGTTTTCATTCACGGCACACTCTCTTGGCGCCCAGAAGCTCGAGAAGCTTTTGCAGTCGGGAAGGAATAGAGACGAACTCGAGAGCGAATTCAAGTTTTCGTTTAGAATTGCGGCTGAACGAATCGCGATGAAGTATTCGGCCGTGAATTTCGTATCCACTTCTATGGAGCGTTATCAGCAGTACAGCCACAGGCTTTATAAAGACTACTGCAACGTGGGGGACGATTCGAAATTCGCCGTTGTTCCTCCCGGAGTCAACACAGAGATCTTCAATCAGAATCCGACAGATCTGGACAAGAGCATCGAATCGCGACTTGAGGAGTCCTGCAAGAGGTTTCTCCCGTCCGATAGATCGAAACTGCCCATGATAGTCGTATCGAGCAGATTGGAAGAGAAGAAGAACCATATCGGATTGGTCAAGGCCTTCGCAGGCGACTCTACTCTTAAAGAGTCTAGCAATCTTCTGCTGATCGTGAGGGGACTGGAAGACCCTTACGAAGACTACGAAGGGGCTCCCGAACCGGAGAGATCGGTCCTTGCCGAGATAATCGAAACGATCAAGAAGACGGCTATCGAAGATAAGGTAGTCTTCATGAGTATCAAGAGCCAGAGAGAACTGGCCGCCCTGTACAGGATTGCAGCCGGACTGAGGTCGGTCTTCGCACTGACATCTCTGTACGAACCTTTCGGCCTCGCTCCAATAGAAGCCATGGCCTGCGGACTGCCGGCGGTCGCGACTTCCAATGGAGGCCCGTCGGAGAGTCTGAGCGAAAACGGAGTAGAGTTCGGCATACTGGTCGATCCCTTCGACTCGGCGGACATAGCGAGAGGCCTGAAGAGGTTGATCGGGGTCCCCTCTGAGATCTCGAAAGGATTCAGCGATAGAGCGACCGAAAGAGTCCACGATAAGTACACGTGGGATTCGACTGCCAGGGGCTATCTGGAGGTTATCAAGGGCGCCATGAAGAGGACTTATCCGGAGCCGGAGATACCCGACTACATTTACAGTGGTGAAGAAGTCCCGTTTGTAGAGTAAAACTCATATTAAGACTCGTGAGGCGTACTTCTACTGTTGTATAATGGGAGAGAACGCAAACGTTTGCGGAGGTTTGCGAAGCATGACTAAAAAGACCACGATAAAGGATATCGCAGATAAACTGGAAGTGTCTCCCTCCAGTGTTTCCAGAGCTCTTACCAACGAGCCTGGGGTGAGTGACGATCTCAGAGAAAGAGTCTTCGATGCTGCTTCTCGCTTGAACTATATTCCAAACTCATCTGCCAAATCGCTTAAGACAAGTAGATCGAAGACAGTAGGCCTGATAGTATCGGATATCAGGAATCCCTTCTTTCTCGATTTTATGAGCGGTGTGGAACGGGTACTCTTTCCAAGAGAGTACAAGTTCATAGTCTGCAACACCGGAGAAGACCGAAAGAAAGAAGAAATCTACATAAAGTGGCTTATAGGGCAGGGTGTAGAGGGAATTCTCTCTTCGCCCTATCAGGACGGCTCAAATGAGAACAACGCCCTTCTATACAGAAGGGCCATGAAAAACAACATCCCGGTCGTCTTCTATGACAGACTTCTGAAAGAGATTAAGGTGATAGACTCCGTGACCCTGGACAACCGGCAGGCCATCATGAACGGCGTTATGTATCTTCGAGAGTGCGGTCACGAAAGAATAGGCATCTGTCTTCACAGGAGAGGAATATATACTATCGAAGAGAGATACGCGGGATTCCTAAAGGCCTGCGAAATACTGCGCATAGAAGTAATCGAAGACTGGATAATCGACGACGCAACAGATCCGGTTGAGGCTTCAAAGAGATTGAAGATGATACTCGGCAGAGCACACAGACCGACCGCGCTGATCTCGACTAATCAATATATAAACGAGCTTTTGCTGAGGGTAGCCAGAGAGCTGAAGCTCAGTGTTCCGGGCGAGCTATCTTTAATGGGTTTCGACGACTTGTCGCTGAACGATCTCGTAGACCCTCCGATAACGACGATAAGGCAACCCGTCTCGGACATGGGAAAGATAGCCGCGACGTTGCTGATGGGTAGAATTGACGGGGACAGCGTAGATCGCTCTACTGTGGTTCTGAAAGCGGAGTTGCTTAAAAGAGAGTCCGTATCGGTCTTATCTGGACCTTGAATCTTAACTTATAAAGTGGGAGGAAGAGAGAATGCGAAAACGGAAAGTGGGAATAATAACCTTCTCTGACGGAAGAGATTTTGTGCATAACGATCTTCTCGAAATGAACAGGAGTTTTCAGGAAAGACTCGTTAAGGCCCTCGAAGAAACCGGTGAGGTCGAGGTAGTGGCTGCATCGGATATAGTATGGAAGCCGTCGCTTGCAAAGAAAGCCGGAAAGGAACTCATGAAAGCCGAAGTCGAAGTGACGATTTTCAACTATGCGATCTGGTGCTGGCCGCATCTTACGGTAATGGCGTCCCTTTATGCTCCCGGTCCTTATCTTGCCTACGGACAGATAAACCCTTCATATCCCGGAATGGTAGGCCTTCTGGCCGCCGCCGGCGCTCTCGAACAGGTCGGAATAAATCCCGAAAGGGTCTGGGGAAACCCTGAAGACAGAGATGTCATGGAGAGAGTCATGCACTTTGTGAGGGCGGCATCGGCCGTATCAAGGCTGAAGGGAGAGAGATACGGCATGTTCGGAGGCCGTCCGATGGGTATGTACACGGCCTCTTCAAATGGCGATCAGTGGCTCAAAGAGTTCGGAATCGACGTCGAACAGATAGACCAGTACGAACTGGTCGTGCGGGCCGAGAAGGTTTCTAGAGAAGTCACCGGAAAGGCTCGCAAGTGGCTGGAAGAGCTCTCGACTGTTCAGTACGACGGAAAGCAGTTGACACCTGAGATACTGGAGAGACAGATAGCTCTTTACGAAGCTGCTCTGGACATAATCCGTGAGTACGAACTCGATTTTGTCGGATTCAAGGGACAGCCCGAGATGACGAACAACTACACCACGATGGACGTCGTCGAAGCCTTTCTGAACGACCCCTACGACTGGCATGGTTCGAAAGAGCCGGTTGTCGCCGCCACCGAAACCGATATGGACGGCGCGCTGACAATGGAGATATTCAAACACATCGCCCAGTCGCCGGTTCTATTTGCCGATGTCAGACATTACTTCGAAGAGGAGAACCTGCTCGATCTCTGCAACTCGGGGACTCATGCGACGTATTTCGCAGGAAGATCGATGAATCCGGAAGAGAATCTCAAGAACGTAGTCTTCTATCCGGAGGACTTCTACTTCCCCGCGGGCGGGGCCGCCGTCAAACACTTTGCAGCCCCGGGTAGAGTCACCCTCGCCAGGCTGGCCAGACAGGACGGACAGTATGTAATGACTATCGTTCCCGGTGAGTTCGTAAAGTTGTCCGAAGAAGAGGAAAAGAGACTTTCCGAGAGAGTACAGATTCAGTGGCCGCACGCATACGTCAAACTCGACACGGATATGGACACTTTCCTCAGATTCTACCCGTGCAACCATATTCACGGAGTTTACGGAGACTTTGTCGAAGAGCTCATTCACTTTTGTGATATAAAAGGTATTGACTATCAAATACTCGGAGAATAGACTTTCCGAAGAGAATCGGAATAAAGACTGACGAAAGGAGTCTGTGTGTATGATCTATATCGATGGAATATGTGAAAAAGCTGTTGAACTGGTAAAGGAGCCCGTGTTTGCGGGGTTAACGACAAATCCAACTATTCTGAAGAGGGACAGACCCGGTTGGGGAATGATGGATGCGATGAAATTCCTCTCGAAGATCCCCGGTGAAAGGCATTTCGTTCAGGGAAGCATTCTTTCGAAAGACTGGCTGCCAAAGGTGAAAGAGTTCCTGAAAAAGGGCGATTTCGATCCAGAGTTCTTCACCATAAAGCTCGCCTGGGATCCTCAAAAGGCCTCTTCGATCGTTCCCGAGTTGAACGATATGGGAGTCGGGGTCTGCGCTACAGCCGTCTATACAGTCCAGCAATATTACGCGGCCCTGAGCATGGAAGTCGAGTATGTCGCCGTTTACTACGACCGAATGAAAAAAGCAGGCATAGACCCCGAGGAGAGAATCAACGAAATGCTCGAAATTGGCGGCTGGCACACGAACACTCCGAGATTGATCGCCGCCAGTGTCAAGGACATTGAGAGTGCCAATTCTCTTCTGACGTTGGGTATAGACGATCTAACTCTGCCTGTCGATATTGCCGGCGAGTACATAAAGGGAAGCTTTCCGGCCGACGATCTCAAGAGATTCGAAGAGGATTTCAAGCTATAATGCGATCGGCAAAACCTATTCTCTGCTCGGGTGAGATACTCTTTGATTTCATATCCCGGGAACCGATGAAGGGACTTGAGGGAACCACCCTGTTCGAAAAGAAACCGGGTGGCGCCCCCTTCAACATTGCGGCCGGTCTTCAGAGACTGTCTGTGCCGACTGCCTTTCTCGCCAAGATAGGATGCGACGAGTTCGGCAACGCACTCCTGGATTTTCTCAAAGGACTTGGAATCTCGACCGACTACATAATCAGAGAGCCCGGTACAAAGACCCCGATCGCATTCGCGGCCCTGGACGCGGAGGGAAAGCCGGAATTTCGTTTCTACTGGGATCATGCGGCTCATATCTCTCTGAAAAAAAGCGAGATCGAGAGTCTGCTTCTCGAGAACTTCTCTCTCTTCCATTTCGGATCTATCGTCCTTCTGGAAGAACCTTCGGCTTCGACTTACGTGGAGCTCTTCGAGAGATTCAAAGCGATCGGCACTCGCACAACCTTCGATCCGAATATCAGAAAGAGCGTTGTCAAGGATCACGAGACTTACAGAGCTTTACTGATGAGAATAATGGGCGAAGTCGATATTCTCAAGCTCAGCGATGAGGATCTGGTGTATATTGCAGACTGCAGCGACCTGGATAGGGCGATCGAAAAACTCAGTGTAAGACCTGAAGCGCTGGTCTTCATAACGCTTGGCGGCAAGGGATCGATGGTGCTTCACCATGGCAGGATTATCAAGAAGGAAGGCTTCAAGGTTAAAGTGGCGGAAACTACCGGTTGCGGTGACTCTTTCATGGCGGCAATAATCTCGAAGCTGTACAATCTCTCACGTGAAGAGATAGAAAGCCTTTCGAGAGAAACCCTGGAAGACATACTGGATTTCGCAAACGCCGAGGCGGCAATAGTCGCAACGAGGTTTGGAGCCGCCAATGCCATGCCTTCTAAGGATGAGGTCGAAGAGTTCTTGAAAAACAGGGGGTAGAGTGAAATTGAAGGGATTTCTCGCTATAGACATAGGCGCATCGGGTGGAAAGGCCTTTGTCGGGAAATACGACGGGCGAAAACTCTCTCTTGAAGAGGTGAAGCGTTTTCCGAATAACCCCGTCTCTTTGAACGGCAATACCCACTGGAACATAATGTCGCTTCACGAAAACATTCTGGATGGAATAAGGGCTGCCTCAAACAGAGGACTGGAGATCCAGAGTATTGGAATAGACACCTGGGGAGTCGATTACGGTCTGCTGGACGAGTCTGGCTTTCTTCTGGGCAATCCGATGCACTACAGAGATATGTTTGAAGACGATTCCATGGAGTACGCTCTGGAGAAAGCTGGCGCAGAGTGGCTCTTTGAAAGGTCGCCAACTCAGTTTCAGCCCTTCAACACCCTCTTTCAGCTGATCTCGATGAAACGAAGAAAGTACCGGGCGCTCGATGTGGCAAAAACGCTGCTCCCCGTTCCTTCATTGCTTTCCTACTTTCTGAGCGGCGAGAAGTCAACGGAATTCACCTTTGCGACGACTACACAGATGTTCGATCCGGCGATCAACGACTGGTGCAAAGAAATAATCGAACTCTTCGATCTTCCAGACATAACGACACCGATTGTAGAAGCCGGAACAGTTATCGGTAGTTTATTGCCATCTATCTCCAGAGATCTCGCCTCCGATATGAAAGTGATACTGCCCGCGACTCACGACACCGGTTCGGCCGTGGCGGCGATCCCGTTCTCTGAAGAGACTATGTTTATCAGCACCGGCACATGGTGTCTCGAAGGAGTGTTGCTTGACAGACCGGCGCGCAGTAAAGACGTATTACGGTTCAATCTGGCAAACGAAGGCTGTTATGGCGGCAAGTACAGACTGCTGAAAAACGTAACCGGTCTCTGGCTCGTACAGGAGTTGCTCAGGGAATGGCGAAGAGACGATCCGATGCTCGATTACTCCAGACTTACGGAAATGGCAAGAGAGGCAAAACCGTCTCAGGGCCTGATCGATATAGAATCACCGCTGTTCAAGAAACCGGCCAGTATGGAAAGCGCGATAATTGAGGAGTCTGGCAGACACGGAAAAGTTCCGAGGACTCGCGGCGAAATCGTGCGGACCGCTATCGAAGGAATCGCAGTAAGGACAAAACAGACGTTGAGCGAACTCGAACAGGTGACAGGAAAGAAGATCAGAAGAATTCACATGGTCGGTGGAGGGGTCAGAAATACCCTTCTCTGCCAGCTTATCGCAGATTACACAGGCCTTCAGGTCATTGCAGGGCCGGTCGAGGGAACGGCCACCGGCAACATAATAGTTCAGATGCTCGCCCTAGGAGAGCTGAGAGACACAAATGAATCCGCCGAGCTGATTGAAAGATCCTTCGAGATGGTCGAGTACAGGTAGAAGAGAGAAGATCATGAAAAGCTGAAGAGCCGTCCTGCGTCCTTCGTCCCGGAGCATGAACCCGTCCTTCGAAAGAGCGGGAGAGCGGTTCCGGCGCGTTGCGCCCAAGTTCTTCGTTCCGACGCTTCGCGTCCACGTTCTTGGCAAAGATCAGAGGTTAGAAGAGCGAGAAGAACAACGAGAAAACGAGATGAGGAGAGAGGACGAGACGAAGAGCCGGGTTTGGGGTCTAGGGTCTTGTAAGAGCGGAAGAGCGTAAAGAGACGTTCTTCGTCTGCCGGGACGAGAGCGCCTTAAATCCGTCATTCTGAGCTTGACTCAGAATCTAGATTTTGCTCTGAGGAGTGGATCCCGGATCGGGGTCCGGGATGACAGTATAGGAGCACTACGGGATGACGAGAAATTCTCGTCCTCTCCTGAGCGAAGCGAACGTCTCGATCTTTTCTCATAATTCTCCATGCTCCACTCTCAACTGTTCTTAATAGAACTCTCGTTCTTTCTCGGCTCTTACCAACAATCTACAACCCACAACGGCTCTTACGGCTTGCAAAGCGATACTGTCCGCCGAAGGCGAAGCCTTTGATCTCTCACTTCTTAGGGAGTCTCCATTTCTTCGGTGACGGAGCTTGAGACTAGGGATCTCTTTTTACCGGTAAGCAATATCGCCCCAATAACTGCTGTGAAAGGAGCTGTAAGTACAAGCCCGAAGCTTCCGACGACCGTCATCATGATTTCTGATGAGAAGTAATTGAGGTTCAACATCGCAGACGGGTTAACTCCCTGAGCCATGAAAGCCATAAGCAAAGTCAAGTACCCACCGGAATAGGCAAACAGGAGTGTGGTTGTCATAGTTCCCACGACGGCTCTTCCTACCCTGAAACCCGAGAACATGAGCTCTTTTGTAGATATACCGGGATGTTTGTCGACGACTTCATTCATAGAGGCAGAGATATCCATTCCAATATCCATAACCGCCCCTGAACTGGCGATGAATATGCTGGCAAGAAATAGCTGATTCAGATCTAGATAAGCAAAACCAGAGTAAAGCAATGTTTCAGAGAAAGGCATTACCGATCCGTTGATGTAGAAGGGATCTGCCAGGATCAGAGAAAGCAATAGAGTGAAGAAGACTCCAGAGATCGATCCTAAGAAAGCGATCAAACCTTTTCGCGTGAAGCCACCGACAAGAAAGATTATAACCGCCGTCAGTATAGTGACAACTGCAAAGGCTATTGGCACTGGTTCAAAGCCCTTGAGATACATGGGGATCATTACCTTCCAGAGAACAAGAAGTGTTGTTGTGAAAGAGAGTAGTGTCTTGAGACCCGTGAACCCTGCGAAGAGAACCAGCACTATGGCAAATACTGAGAAGAGAAGTATCTCAATTCCAAAGCGGTAAAAATCGACTACCTTAACGAATACTTCTCCATTTCTTATGGTCGAGTACTCGACGTACACTTTGTCCCCTTCTGTAAGTACCTTGTCCAGTTCCATTTTTCCTATAAGATTGTTATCTGTTTCAAATATTCTGTCTTTGTGTTCTCCCCTCAGCATCTGAAGTCTCACGTATTGCACTCCCTGTTTCACTATTCCATACTGAAACAACTCTGAGTTATCGACATCTAGAACTCTAGCAACAGCGTAGTTGTATCGAGAGCTTTTGTCGTATGAATTAGGAATCAACAGAAGAACGATATTGATTGAGATAAGAATCAGGACAAAGAGTATTTCGAATTTTCTTCTGTTAGTATTTACTGTCATCAATTTCATCTCCCGTAGAAGAAGCCAGTGCCATTTAACAGCACTGGCCAAATGTGATATCTCTTACTCAGTTGAGCAGTTTGAAGAGGTTCTTGCCTATATCGGTATTGTCGTAGAAACCCGCAAACAATTCCTGTCCAACTCCCATGGCGAATGTTGCAACGGGAACTCCGGTGTGAGAGTAGGTAGTCCAGCCCAGACCGGCCTTCTCATTAAGAATGTGTGTAAGGGTAACGCTTACGGGATTATAGCCACCGTAGAGAGTGTATGTTCTACTGTCTTTTGGTACGCTACCGCTCATGTAGTAACCGAAAGCTTCCTGAAGTCTCGCGAGTTCTGCGTCATCAAGAGGAATACCCTGGGGTCTGCCAGTAGCAACCAGGCCGAAGTTGTCTTCTACGAGAGATAGAAGGTCTTCGAATGAATTGAGTTTTCCTTCAGACTTCTGAGAAGAAAGGAGAGCATCGAAAGCCTCGTAGGACATCTTCTGGGTTCCGATTGCTGGAACGTTTGCAACATACTTCGTACCGGCGAAACCTAGTGTGAGTCCACCGGTTTCGTGGTCGCCGGTGACTACTATGAGAGTATCCTCAGGATGTTCGTTGTAGAACTTTATTGCTTCCGCTATTGCCCTATCGAATGCAATAGTATCGCCGACTGAAGCTGCCGCGTCGTTAGCATGGCAGGCCCAATCTATCTTGCCTGACTCGACCATTATGAAAAAACCGCTGTCGTTTTTCAGGAGTTCAATTGCCTTTGCTGTTATGTCTGCCAGGGAGAATTCGTTCTTTCTATCAATGTCATAGACCATCGCTCCGCTGCTTGGGGTTACTTCATTGGTGATAATGACTTTACCATCAACTGAATTCAGAGCTTCAAATTCGGCCTGAGTTCTGATAAGCGTGAACCCATTTTCGACGGCTATTTCGAAGAGATCTCTGTCTTTACCTCTGTTGTCGGGTCTGTTAAAGGTCCCGCCGCCAAAGAGGTCGAAGTTGCTTGTAACTGCCTGGAGGCCTATTTCGTAGTAATCATTTCTTGACTTCTGATGAGCATAGAAAACCGCCGGTGTAGCGTGGTCGAGGGAAACACTGGAGATGATCCCAACCTTCATGCCCTTGCTCTTTGCAAATTGCGCAACTGTTGGATAAGCCTCTGTCAGAGTCGGATCCATACTTACAACTCCGTCGTTCGTCTTCTTTCCGGTCGCTATTGCGGTACCGGCCGAAGCAGAATCGGTTATGAAAGAGTTTGAGGAGTAGGTCGTCGTCATACCCTGAACAGGGAACTTCAGCATGCTAAGCTTGGGAACAACGGCATCTTCGAACGAAGAACTGAGGAACAGTTGAGCGGCATTGATCTGGGGAAGAGCCATACCATCGCCGATAAACAGAAAGATGTACTTTGGTCCTGCGAGTACCGTTAGAGCCAGCAGAAGCACTAGCGAGAAAAGAAGCAGTGTCTTTTTCATTCTCTTTACCTCCTGAAAGAATCAATGTGATTTTAAAGAATGGGAACCCAAACGAATTGTAAGATGCGAAGGTTTCCATAGAACAAGGCCAAAATCGGCATGGAGATAAAGGTTTAACTGGCGGCTAAAGGATTATATACCGGGAAAACAAAACGCTCCCAAGAAATTGCTGAAAGACTTATGTAGACTATTATTCGAACTCCGGAGATGTCTATGAAGGAGCGAAACACAGCCTTTAATCGCCGGGAAGAATTAGGCAGTATAATAACGACTCCAAAGCTAAACTATATTCTCGTTATCTGTCAAAACTTCTACAAAAGATGCCCCGAACACATGAGTTTTTCAGAATCACTGATTCATCAGCTCGTCGATAGTCGCCACTTTACAAAGTGTGCCGCTTCTGGACGACCCGAGTATCGAGATTATCACGAGCGAAGTGTTCACCGCATCCTCGAGCGTCACGAGAAACTCATCTCCGGAGACCAGACAGTCGACGAAGTGCCGTATGCTTTCATAAGCGAAGCCCTTCGCCTTTCCATGAACAAAGTGTCTGACAAGTACATCCGGGTGCTGACAGTCTCTTTCGGTAAAGCTTTCGATGAGCTGGTTGTTGCTCAGGTCGAGGTTTATCATGCCTTTGCTCCCGGTGATGTTGAACTTTATATCGTTGATACAGGGGTTTGTGTTTGGCGTTATCCAGCTGTTTTCCATTGTGGCGATTCCGCCGTTGCGGAACTCGAGAATAGTCTGATAGATGTCCGTCGAATCGACGCCTTTCTCTTTCAAGACGCCGCTGCTGCAGACTGAATAGACGCTTTTTACCTCGTCGTCGAAGAACCACCTCAGTGTATCGACCGAGTGGCTGCCCAGAAACCACAGTATGGACGATCTAGAGGTCCAGGGTAGCATGTCCGTAGCGACCCAGACGATATCATTCAACCTGAAGTATGCGCTCACAGGCCTTCCAAGATCACCTTTATCGAGGATATCTCTTGCGACTGCAAAGGGGGGACTCCATCGGTTATGAAAATCCGTGAATATCCTGACTTTGTTCCTTTGTACGGCCTGGACAATGGCACGAAGATCTTCCGTCGTCGTTGCAAGCGGTTTTTCCACAAGAATGTCCTTCCCCGCATCTGCAAAGTCTACTACCAGTTTCCCGTGAGCGAAATCCGGAGTCACGATCGCTACCGCATCAAAATCGATCTTCGCGAGCAATTCTCTGTGATCGGAGAAGACCGCAGGAATATCGAACTTCTCTGCAAATCTCTTCGCCCTCTCCAGATCTAGATCACAAACGGCTACCAGTTCGGCTTGAGGATGCTCTTTATACAGAAATGCGTGTGTTTCTCCCCATACGCCTGCCCCAACTATGGCGATTCTTATCGACACAACTCTTCCCCCCTATCTGATATTATTCTCGTTTCGAGCCTGCATTCAAAGGTTCTGTCCCAGGGTAGAATGAACTCATCCACTGAGATCGAACCTCTCTGGATGTATCCCTCGAAAAGGTCCATCTCCTTTTCGTAAAAGTTTCTCTCAAGAAAGTCTCTGGCGGCCGGTAGAAACAGGTTATTACGGAAATTACCGAACAGTCCCGGCGTAGTGCTCACTTTATACTCGTTCCCGTGGACAACCTGCACCAGACTTTCGAGCTTCTCACGGAGAACTCCCTGGTATAGATGGTCGTCGAGAAGACGGGAGACATAGAACCGGGCGATCTTCATCCGGGAGTCTCTTTGGTCCATCGAGGCGGCCGAAACGACAGAGAGCAACGTTCCCAGGCTGTTGGATGCAGTATTCCAGGCCGAGTATCCCCAGATGTTCTTCAGGTTCATTTTCAAAAACGACTCTGCAAACTCGGGATTTGAACCGTTCGCTCTGAACACGTCAAGTATCATTACCCGTTTCTTCTTTCTGGAAAGACTTTCGAGAGCTCTCAAAGACTTCTCGATACTGCTCCCGGCTATCAGTATTCCAGTCTCTGAGTCGGGAGATGCATCGATTCCGACCAGATCTGTGTGTGATCTCACGTTGGCTTCGAACTCTCTGTCTTCGAAGTCCATTACTTTCTTTGCAGTCTCCGCAGTATCGTATACGATATCGGCGGAAATTCGTGACTTACGGCAGGCGAGCGAGAGCAATTCCTGGACTACCTCGTCCGCTCCGTTATGAATGAAGACCCTGTCTTGCAGTCCATAATCTTCGACCATATCCCCTAGAACTACCAGTTCTTCAACCTGCGGGCCGCCATATATCGTGTCCTCTTGAGCCAGAACCAGTACGTCTGCAATCGAGCTTCTTATGAGTTCTACACAGGTTCTGTTAACCATATGATTTCTCTTTCTAAGCTCATAATAGCGCTCGAGGAAGCCTTTTGGGAAACTGCTTTTAACGGCTTTCGCCTCTTCGATCATGTTCTTGCTTCTGAATAACATGTAGTCGTTCAGACTCTTCCACAGCTTTCTAGAGCCGGCCGAAGATACGGAGATCGAGGCTCTTCTGACAATCGAAGACAGAAGAATTCTGGAGCGCGGGTTGAGCGACCTGATCTCTTTGATCAGCTCGAGTCTCTTGACTGCGTCTTCTTCGTCTATTCCCTCTTCCCGAGAAGCGATGAGCCCTCCGAAAACCAGCATATCGACCGAGACAACAAAAACATCTGCCTGATTCTCTTTAAGCCATTCCGAAAGCTTTGGGCAATCGCCGGGATTCATGTATCGACCCAGAAGAGAGACTTCCGGCATCGTGACTTCCTGACCGTGCATAGCTCCGATTTCGCGTACCAGCTGGTAATTCGGAGGTCTTTCATCCATTGGAAGTACAACTATCTTCATTCGAAAATTCCTCCCATCCTGACTATCTCTCTCTGAACCGAACCGAAAGGAACTTCCCGGACCTTCAGCCCCGATCCGAGAGACATCGCCGCGCATATACCGGCCGCCATACCAGTTGCAGAGGCAAGGGGACTGGTCCTCAGGGCGGAGAAAGCCAGATGTTCTGCGCTCAGAGCTCTTCCCGCAAGAACGACGTTTTCGATTCCCGTCGGAAATAGAGCCCTGAGCGGGACGTAGTATTCACCGGGAAACGGTATCTTCATTGTCTTCAGTCCCTCAGATCCGGGCATATGTAGATCGACAGGGTAAGCTCCCACGGCTATCGAATCTGCGAATTGCTTCCTTTTCAGGAGATCGTCCACCTTGATAACGTAATCTCCGACAACGTGTGTAGTCTCTCTCACTCCAATACTGCAGCCGGTTTGAACGAGAGCAGCGTTGGAAAAGCCGGGGATCTCGTTCTTCAAGAACTCCATGAATTTCCACACATCACAGTTCCCCTTACTTTGAGCCTCGGTCAGCTCTATCACGTTGCTGCCGTCACCGGGATAGCGAGTCGTATTCATGAAAACTTCGCCCGGGTGAGAGGGTATCTCGAAAAATAGGAGTCTGTCCCTCTTAAAGCTCACCGCGTACTTTCGAAGTCGGGGCATGAAACTGAAAAAGCCTGCGATTCCAAGGTAAGAGAGATCAGTGGTGTCTGAGAGCACGAAATCCTCTCTGTGGTCCTTAACGTAAGAGGTTATCACCTCTCTGTCAACTCCCCGGATGCGCATGACTAAAGTCATCGGTTGACAGCTGGTCTGGTCGCCGTCGCCCTTGAAGTATCCGGCCCCGGCCCTTATAGATAGATTCCCCTCGCCGGTCGAATCGACAAACACGCTACCTTTGATCGTAAAACGGCAGCTCTGAGTGGAGACCTCGACTTCTCTCACGAAGCGGTTCTTCGAGAAGACGTCCGTTACCAGGGCCCCAAACATATAATTGACCCCTGCCTCTTTTAACATACATATAAGAACGCTTTTCAGCTTTTCAGGATCGAACGGCGTTATAGAACTTACAAACCCTATGGGATCGTCTATGTGACCGAAACTGCCTTCCATGCCGATTAGTCTGTCTACTATTTCTTGACCGATGCCTCCAATTACCTGCCTCACCGGCGAATGAAAAGTCATCATCGGATTGACCAGGGCCGTTGTAAGCACGCCTCCGAACGACATACTCTTTTCAAGCAGGAGAACTCTCGCCCCCTGCCTTGAAGCGGCTATTGCGGAGGAGACTCCCGCAATCCCGCCACCTATAACTACGACGTCGTAACGCTTATCCATCTTTCCACTTCCCATCTACTTAATCCCGGAACTCAGTGCAGTATCGGTGAAATACCGCTGGAAGACCAAAAAGATCACAATGACCGGGACTATAGAAACAGTCGTTGCGGCCATAAGCGGTCCCCAGTCGGCTGTATAGCGATTCTTGAAGACTTCGAGTCCCAGTTGTAGGGTCCTCATCGACCTGTCGCTGGTGACAACAAGAGGCCATAAAAAATCATCCCACGCCTGAGTGAATGTGAATATTGCCAGCGCGGACATAGCGGGCTTTCCGAGAGGGAGAAATATCTTTCCGAAAATCTTTAGCTCTCCGGCACCGTCTATTCTCGCGGCTTCGGACAGCTCGCGGGGAAACTGCATATAGAACTGGCGCATTATGAATACTCCGAATACGCTCATTATGTGTGGAACGACAAGGCCCGCATAAGTGTTGAGCAGACCGGTTCCACCCTGACCGAAGATATTGTTTCCTCCAACCAGCGGAAAGGATTTGACCATCAGGAAGGTCGGAATAAGTGTGACCTGTACGGGTATCATCATTGTGCTCAGGAGAAGAAGAAAGAGGAAATTCTTCATCGGAAAATCTAGTCTGGCGAACGCGTACCCGGCAAGAGAACAGAATACCAGATTGAATGCCATAGATATCAGGGATACTATGGTGCTGTTGAGAAAGTATCTTTCAAAGCCCCTTGTGGTGAGCGCCGCCGTATAGTGCTCAAAGGTGATCCTCTGCGGCACGAAAGTCGGAGGCCACGAGAAGAGCTCGGCGTTGGGTTTGAGAGACGAGACCACCATCCAGAAAAACGGCGAGCCCATGATTATCGCCGCGACGAAGAGCAAAAAGATCAATCGGACCTTTCTCAACCTCATTCGGCGACCTCCTTCTCTTTCCTCCACAGGAAGCTGACTACCGAGAGGGTCATTATAATGATCCCGAGTATGAACGACATCGCGCTGGCGTAGCCCATTTCCATGTAATCGAAGGCAGACCTGTAGATAAGCAGCCCCACCGTTGTAGTACTCTCGAGAGGACCGCCCCCGGTCATAACATACATCTCGGTGAAGGATTGAAGCGTGCTTATAAGTCCGACTATCAGCACATACATATGCACGGGCCTGAGAAGCGGCAGAGTTATTCTCATGAACCTTCTGAAGGCCGATGCTCCGTCTATAGAGGCGGCTTCGTATAGATTCTTCGAAATGCCCTGAAGACCGGCCAGATAGATGAGCATGTTCCAGCCAACTCCGCGCCAGACTCTCATCGCGACGATCGAATGAAGGGCCGTGGCGGGACTCCTCAGAAAATTCTGCGGCGGAATGTTGAAAAGCGAGAGCAGAAAATTCAATATACCGATCTGCGGATCGTACAGCCAGAGCCATATCATACTCGCAGCGACCATCGGCGTGATAACCGGAAGGTAGTAAATCGCCCTGAAAATGCTCAGTCCTTTAATTCCGGTATTCACTAGCAGAGCGAGCAATAGAGAGATAAGCATATTCAGGGGGAGCACTTCGACCGAAAACTGAAGAGTCCTCAGCACGGCGCCCCAGAATTGCGAGTCCGTCACTATCCTCGAGTAATTGCCCAGTCCTATCAGGCGGGCCTCTCCGAATCCCGAAAACTTTGTGAAACTCAAGAAGAGCGACACAAAGATAGGTACTATCCTGAAGATGATGTTGTATATCAGGACCGGAGATATGAAAATCAACGCCGTTACGAGTATTCGCCTCTCTAGTCTGTTGGTGGCCACAATGCACCCCGCCTAAATCCGAGAAAGTAGAAGCCGCCGGCCTTGCGACCGGCAGCAGATTCATTTGAGCTTGCTAACTTCTTCGGCCGCTTTGTCCAGAGCGTCTTTTGGAGTCATAACGCCCATAACGGCTCTTTCAAGATATCTGGCGATGATATCCCTCGCCTGTACCCAGAAAGGTACGTTCGGATTGCCGTAAGCATACTTTGCGCCTTCGACAAACATTTTCAGGTCCGGATCGTTCGCTATGAATTCGGCCTGAGCGCCCGACTGTCGCGGCGGAAGGCTTCCCAGCGCGGTGTTTATCTTTATAAGCGAGTCCTTCGAGGTGAGGAAGGCCAGGGCCTTCGTGGTGGCTTCGAGGTTCTTCGTGCTTTTTGCGACCATGAAACCGGCAAACGAATAGAAGCCCGCTCTCGCGTATCTCGCCGGCGGGAAGGCAAGTCTTATCTGAGAATAGGCTTCGGGACTGTAAGATTTGATAGCCGCGAGAGACTCGTTGTTCATGAAGACCATTGCGGCCGTTCCTGCAGCGATGGGAGCCAGATTTCCGACCGGCGTGAGGCCAAACTCCGAGGCGACCTTTGCTTCTCTTATCAGGCCGACATAGTACTCAAGCGCCTCGACTCCTGCGGGGCTGTTGAACGTCGGGTTCAGGTCGTCATCGAACAGCGCTCCGTTGTTCGCTATAAGGAAGCCCGTCCAGACCTGCTGTAGATCGATACCGCTGACCGGTATATCGAGTCCGGCTCTTGTCATTCTTCCGGCTGAGGTAACTGTAACGGCCTGTGCGAAAGCCTGAAGCTGTTCCCACGTTACAGGTGCCTCGTCGGGATCAAGACCACTCTCCGCGAAGTAATCCGCGCGATAGGCCAGAAGTCTTCCCGATCCGAAGACCGGAACGAAGTAGTGCTTCCCCCTGTAAATGCCAACACCAAGTGTTCCCCCGAAGTCCGAAGGGTCATCAAGCTTCGCTATCAGGGAATCGATGTCCATTATCACGCCGTTCTCCACGAAACCGGCGATTGCGGCCTGGCCGTGCATGAAGATATCCGGCCCGATTCCACCCGCAAAGGCCGTCGTCAGTTTTGTCGACAGCTCACCCCATGGAATGTACTCCACGATCAGCTTTATATCGGGATTGGATTGCTCGAAGGCCGGGACCAGTCCGTCGTCGACCGCTTCCATAAGCGCTTCGGGCGTTCCTGCAAACCATACGGTAACGTTGGTCTTGCCAAATCCTACAAAGACCAGCAAACTCAGAACAATGAAGATCAGTGTTACCTTTCTCATTACTCCACCTCCTGTCCTTTCAGCTCTTTAGTACCTCACTAAACGACCTGACAGCTTTCGAGAAGCTAATCAAATCAGATCCCGTCACGATAGGACCTATTATGAGTCCTCTGAATCCAAGATCGACAAGCGTTTTGATTTCCGAATTTGAGATCTTCTTCTGTGTCGGCAAGAAACAGGGCAGATCAGTCTGCTCTATTATCTCGCTGTATCTCAACAGATCCATCGCTCTGAGTGAAGAACCGTAGTCTGAAGGGTCTATTATAGATATCTCGATCGCATCGGCGTTGAGCTTTGCAAGTCCCTTAACCATTGATGGAGTGTAAGTGTAGTTCAGAGCAAGCATTTTGGACATACTGCTCTTGAGAAGATATACCGGGCAGTAGTCTATATATACGTCGAAAAAAGAGAGTCCGCAGGCTTCCATATCTTCGATTTCGCCACTGCCCGCCATAGTCTCTGCTCCGGGCACTATCCCCGTGCAGCAGTCTAGCTCGCTCTTTATAGCTCTCGCGACTTCCCTGACTTTCGTCCACGTTTCGTGAACCTTTCCCGTTACCCTGTGCTTCAAATTGACGTGCAGCTTAATCGCATCGGCACCGTTCTCTATTGCGGCCTTCGCGTACTCGACGGAGTTCTCGGGAAGACTCGCAACGAGAATACTCTCTTTGGAATTCAGCAAATCAGAAAACTTCACAACTAACCTCCCAGAAGCGTTTCACCCTTCAGCACATAAGGTTCGACGAAAATTACTCCCCTCGCCTCGATATTTCCTTCAAGCAACTCATAGAGCATCATAGTCGCGATCTTACCCAGAAGATACGGATTCAAAGCGATAGTAGCCAGTCTTGGTCTTATCTGCCTGCAGAAATCCAGACCACCGAACCCGATTATTCCTATCTCTTGGGGAATTACTACGTCCTGCTCGCGGAGAGCCTCCATGGCACCCTTTGCGAGCCAGTCGGTCGTACAGAAGAGGGCCTCTCTCTCCGATCTCTTAAAGCCCCTCTCGATCGCCTTCCTGCCGTCGCTCTCTTCAAAGGACTTGCACTCGAGTATCTTCACCCTGTCGCGGGAAAATCCATTTTCCTTAAGGCACTTGAAAAAACCGCCCAGCCTGTCGGAGAAAGTGGCCACGTTCGTCGGACCGGTGATTACCGTTATTCTCTCGTAGTTGTTTTTCAAAAGCTCGCTCGCCGCGAGGTAACCGCCCCTGACATTATCGTTGTTGACCGAAGGATAGTGTTCAAGACCCTCGTACTTTCCGATCAGAACCACGGGCACTTTGATTGAAGGAATAAAGAGCCTCAGCGGTTCGGGCATAGGTATCCCCCCGAAGATCAATCCGTCGACGAGATCGAGCGGTATAAGAGATTCGTCAAAGCTCCTGCGGCTCCTCATCGACTGAACGAGACAGTGCGTGTTCAATCTGCTCGAACTCTGGAGAATTCCCCTTTGAACGTTTGAGAAGAACTCATCGCTTTCAACCGATCTGTGAGGATTATTGACGAAGAACATTATTACCTTTCCGTTCGAAATACTTCCCGGCTCTATCGCATATCCGAGCTTTCTCGCAACCCTGAGCACTTTCTCTCTAGTTCTCTCGCTAATCCTCGGATCGTTGTTCAGGGTTCTTGAGACGGTTGAAATCGACACTCTGGCATGAGTCGCAATCTCCTTCATGGTAACGCCCATAAACCACTTCCTATTCATGCAAATTATGCAAACAGGGTCAACTCATCAAATTCTATCATTCCGGAGAATAAATAATAAACCTCAAAACCCGTCCTGAATAGCAAGCACGGGTAATCAGCCTTAAATAACAATGATTAGTCAGTATAAACGGACAAATCTGACCATGTCTCTCGATCATCGTCACGGACCTAAGAAATGCAAATTATGCAATAGGAGTGTTTGCTCTTACTGAGGTGCTTTCTATTGTGGGAAGCGAGACACTGGAAAGGAAGAAGAGAAGTACAAGTTCATATACTTCCCTTTGCTGAATGGCACTTCTCAGGCGAGAATAGCAGAGACGAGACACGGTAACACGCTCATACCCTTCACAAGCTCTATAACCCTGCCATTAAACGCAAGCGAAAGGCCGTTTTGATATTATAATAGCTGTCTCTTAT
>LVBU01000624.1 GCA_001603185.1 Thermotogales bacterium Thermo_02
TCTCTAAGACTGTAAAAGAGGTCTTTGCCCGTAGAGAGAGCTTCTCGGGCTTGCGTGATGTAGTTGCTAATCTTGTGGATGTGCCCGAGAGCTTCGAAACCTCAATAACTATTCTGTTAGGGTCTCGAATGCAGGACATTGTCGTAGAAGACTCGATCACCGCCAAAAGGATAATTGAATTTCTGAAATCTTATAAGATAGGCCGGGTAACTCTACTCCCGATAGATATGATAGAAGGTAGCTTCAAAAGGTACTCGAGTATCGAAACTCATCCCGGGTTCGTTGGATATGCGGCCAAACTCATACATGTGCCGAAAGGCTTTGAAAAACTGCCTTTCTATCTGTTTTCAAACGCCGTTGTTACGAGAAGCCTCGATGATGCTATAGAGATGAGAAGAGAGTTCGGTTTCAGTGGCAGAATGGTTTCTGTCGACGGTCAACTTGTCAGCGGAGGCGGCTCTATAACAGGAGGCTTTGTGGGCGAAGATGCGAGGACGGACCTGATATCCAGAAAGAGAAGGGTCCTGGAATTGAATGAAAGAGAAAGTGAACTCAAAAGGAGCATTAATCTGGGAGAAAGAGAGATTCAGAGGTTGAAAGACGACATAACTGAACTCAGGGGCTATCTCAAGATACTTCAGGAAGAGCTGAACGAAATCGCCTCGAAAGGCGCCGCGTTAAACCGTATGATACATGAACTGCTAAAGTCAGCAAGAGAAGTAGAAGACGAGCTAACCGAGCTCGCGAAACTCGAAGGCGAATATGCGAGAAGACTTGAAGAGAACGATCAGAAGAGGGAGTCTCTAGTAGCCGAGCAAATGGAGTTACGAGAGAAGCGATCCACGCTAGCTCAGGCCGTAGAATCTGAATCTGAAGAACTTCGCAAAGAGAAGAAACATCTCGAAGAACTCCAGGAAAGCATTGTCGATTCGAGGTTAAAACTGTCTACTCTCTATGAGAAACAGGAACAGTATTCAAAAGAACTTACTTCGATTGCCGAGAAGAAGCGATTCGATCAGGAGAGCTCTGGGCTACTCATAAAAGAGATGCAGGAAGTAGAGGAAGAGACCGAAAGACTTCGGAGACAGGTCTCCGATCAAGAAAGAGAATTGGCTTCTGTGAAAAAAGAGACAGAGGACCTCTTCTCCAGTATTCGTTTTCAACGAGAAGGCAAGGAGCAGCGCCTTCAGGCTCTTCAGGAAGTCGAAGAGGTCATAAGCGATCTTAAAGAGCAACGCGAGAAGAAGCGAGAGAGATCTCACCAGCTGGAAATGCTGATCCAGGAGAGTCAGATGAAACTATCGAGAGTTCGTGAGGAGCTGGACGATAGTGGTTATGAGATCCCTGTGCTAGCGGGCGACGCTTTGCAGGAAGTGAAAGTTGAACTGGAAGATTACGAGAACAGGCTCAGGTTTCTCGGGAGCGTCGATCTCGGCGCAATCGAAGAATATGAGGTCGTTGATCGTGAGTACGTTGAATTGACCGATCAGAAGGCCGATCTCGAAGATGCCAGAGGAAAACTCATAGAGCTTATTGAGAAGACAGATACCAAGGCAAAGAACGTCTTCATGGAGACCTTCGAGAAGATAAACACGAATTTCGCAAACTACATTGAAGAGATCTTCGATGGCGGAGAGGGCGCGATCAAAATAATACCCGGCGAGGATCTGCTTGAGACAGGGCTTGAAATTACTGTCAGGAGG
>LVBU01000625.1 GCA_001603185.1 Thermotogales bacterium Thermo_02
GAACAGAGTACACTGGGCAGGATCAGGACGTGATTTCTAAACCCTACTTGTCCGTCATTCCTTATATATCCTTCTATCATTTTCTTCATGTAATTCCGGCCTAAGACCGCTCGCCTCCTTCTTCATACTCAGTTCTGGCGCTCTTGAGATTATGGACATGAACATGCTGTCCGGCAAGTATTTCCTTTGTAGCTACTCCAATCTTGTTGTTGTACTTTATAACTATCTCTCCAAGCTTGATGTCCCTAACGGCCACTTTGTGACCGGAAGGTATCGGATCACGCACCGAAATCTCTTTCAGACTGCCTGTTCCTTTTATCTCGATAGTCTCTCCCAGATCCACTCTTTCCAGAAGGGTCGCCACGCTGTCATTTTCGGAAAGCAAGATCGCCTGCTTCATACTTTTGCCTCCAATTCGAGAAAACTCGTCGCCACTTTGTAATCGATTTTGGTGGAGCCGAGTATTGAACATATGATACTCATTGAGTGTTTTAGATGATTCTCCAGAGCTCTGGAAGAGCTTTCTAAATCTCCTTCTAGAATCCCTTCAGCAATCTCCAGATGCTCCTTCATCTCATATATTATCCAGTCTTTCTGTTGCTGGGGAAGGTAATACTTTATGACGTTTCTCATTCTGGTTATTAGGATCGATATCTTCTGCATCATATCTATAAGGTAGCCGTTTCCACAGTTTTCCAGTATCAGCTTGTGCAGTTTGTAGTCAATATCATATGGAACATTCTCCATTGTTTCTTCGGGATTGTTGAGATGTCTGCGCATTCTCACAATAAGGTTCGAGACCGCGCCTCTGTCAACAAAGTCAATAGACTCTCTAAGTGCAAGCTCTTCCAGTACAAGTCTGATTGAGAAAAGTTTCCTTACCTCTTCCTCATCAATCTCCTTAACGTAGAAACTCTTCGCCTGACCAAGAGTGAGCAGCCCGTCCTCCTTAAGCTTGTACAGAGCGCCGCGCACAGGTGTTGAAGAAACCCTATATATTATCTTCAGCCTGGCAATGGTAAGTTTTGTACGCGGAGGTATTTCGAGTTCCACAATACTACGGAGAATAGATCTATAGACTTGCTGCTGAATACCGTGAAACTGGCCTACCTCAGATCTTGTCATGCTAACACCTCACGTAGTCGGGAATACTTCCTCAAGAAAGTTGCGCTCTCGCTTAGCGTTGAGTATTGCTCAGAACCTGTGAAGATCTCAACGCTGAAATCTCCAGCATAACCAGCATCGAAGAGGATGTTCAAGAGTCTATCGAAATCGACTTCGCCATGACCAAGAGGTTTGTGCATAGTGTCGGCAAGATGCACGTGCATTATGGTATCTATATGAGAAGCCAAGAATTCCGAATCCGAGCCTCTATCGAAATGGTCTGAGTCAAGAAGTATGCCGAAGTTCCTGAGGCCAGCCGAGAGTATAAAATCATAGGTCTGCGAGCAACTGTTGAGTATTGGGCATATATCTCTTCTCAAAGGCTCTATCAGAATTGAGAGTCTTAGTAGATTAGATGAAACGAAATTGTCGACAATCTGCAAAGCCTCTTCAAGGCGCTTTAGAGAATGCTCCAGTCCATCCTCCCAGACGATGCCCCTCAGGCGTCCTATATTAATATTGACTCCCAGTTTGCTCGCCTTTTCGACCGCCTTAAGGAGTCCACTAAGTGCTTCTTGCCGCTTTTTCGAATCAATATGATTGAGGTAAAGTCCCATTGTCCCGGCCATCTCTCCGGTACATAGAAATGAAATTTCAGTTTCTGTCTGCCTTTCAAGCAATCGAATCTTCTCAGTATCGATTTTCTCAGGATCGGCTATCATCAATTCGAAGGATTTGAACCCTGCTTTCTTCAATTCCTTCAGGTTTTTTTCCATAACGCCGGTAAGCCCGGTCACTTTAGCCCCCTCAGGAATATCTTCATTGGCAATCATGAAACTCAATCTCATCACTCTTCACCTGCTTCCAAAGTGTTAATGATGGCCATCGCCAGAGATATTCTCTTAGATTCTTTCGAATCGCTTCTCGAAGTGAGCACTACGGGGAATCCAGCACCCAGCAAGAGACCCGCAGTACTTGCATTACCAAGGTGAACCAGTCCCTTAATTAGATTTGCAGCTGATTCGAGATTAGAACATACCAGAATATCGGCTTCACCGCCAACTGGAGAGAGTATTCCCTTTTTTTGGGCTGCATCTTTCTTAATTGCCGTATCCAAAGGCATCGGTCCATCAACATAACAATCTCCGAATTCTCCCCTCTCTGCCATTTTCGATAGTACAGCTCCATCCAGAAGATCCTGATTTGAAGGTGTTATCCTTTCATTGATACCAACTATTGCTATTTTCGGCATCTTCTGGCCGAGCGACCTTACGAATCGGGCGACATTATCTACAATGCACATCTTTGCTTTCAAGTCGGGAGCTACATTTACTGTTCCGTCAGTTATAAAGAGCAGCCTCTCAAAACCGGGGATCTCCAGACACGACACATGACTGATAAGCCTGCCAGAAGTCCTTACTATCTCACTCTTCAAGAGGGCTTTAAGAAAGACAGCAGTATTCACTAATCCCTTCATTAGAAGTGCTGAATGCATTCGGGGTATCATCTCAATTGCCTTCGAAGCGTTTTCTTCTTCCGACTCTCCTTCGAATATGTCCGCGTCTGCGAACCATTCGTCCTCTCCACAGTACAACATCTCTTTGCGATTTCCAAAGAGCGTCAATCTGTAGTTATCTCCCCAAGACTTCACACTTGAGAGCGCCTCTATAGTTGAACAATCGTATGGCTGAACGCAGAGTATGTTCACTTCTTTTCTGTTCTGTCGGGCTCTGGTTTCAATCTGTGTAAGAGAACTAATAATCATGGCCTCACCTCAATAATCCAGCGCTCTTTCCAGGCCGGTTATGACTCTAAAGACTCCGGACGCCAGGCTTTCAATTTCGAATTCTCCGGGAAGAATGAGTACTTCAAAGCCATCGCCCAGTTTTTTGAGCAGTCTCTCCCGAATGTATCTGGATTTCATCACTCCTCCCGTAAGAGCTAGAACGTCAGGATAAC
>LVBU01000626.1 GCA_001603185.1 Thermotogales bacterium Thermo_02
GCGGAAAAGGAAGAATAACGGAGAAAAACATAGAAGATGCGATAAAACAGGTCAAGCTATCTCTTCTGGAGGCCGACGTAAACTATAAGGTGGTAAAGGAGTTTATTGCCGCGGTCATGGAGAAGGCCATGGGTGAGGAAGTTCTGAAATCCTTTACTCCCGATCAGCAGTTTGTGAAGATAGTGAGAGACGAGCTGATAAAAATGCTTGGTGAAAAACCGGTTCCCCTAAGGCTGTCAAGTCAGCCTGCAAGGATCATGATGGTTGGGCTTCAGGGTAGTGGAAAGACAACAACTACAGGTAAGCTTGGTACGCTGCTACGCAAAGAAGGAAGAAAGCCCTTGCTTGTGGCGGCGGATGTCTATAGACCCGCAGCCATCGATCAGCTTATCCAGCTGGGAAAGCAGGTGGACCTGCCTGTGTTTACCGGTGATCGGAAGAATCCCGTAAATATTGTGAAAGACGCGATGCAGCAGGCAGTGAAGAACATAAACGATGTTGTCATTTTCGATACGGCTGGTCGTCTCCACATAGACAGCACAATGATGAATGAACTTAGAGAAATAGCGGCATTTGTAAAGCCCGATGAGATAATTATGGTTATAGACGCTATGACAGGGCAGGATGCCGTGAACTCTGCGAAAGCCTTTAATGAGGCGCTGGAACTATCGGGGTTCGTCGTCACAAAACTCGACGGCGACGCTAGAGGCGGAGTAATACTTTCTATAAGGCATGTCACAGGCAAACCCGTAAAATTCATCGGAGTATCGGAAAAGCTTGACGGGATTGAGCAATTCCATCCGGACAGGGTTGTCGGCAGGATTCTCGGCATGGGCGATGTTCTATCGTTGATTGACAAACTTCAGTCGAATATCGACGAAGAAAAGGCCAAGAAGATGGAAGAGAAGTTCCTGAAAAACAAGTTCGATCTTGAAGACTTTCTCGATCAACTCAAGGAGATAAAGAAACTTGGTTCTATTGCTGACATTATGGAGATGATCCCGGGTGCTCCAAAAGATGTTGACCTCGCCGGGAGCGAAAAGAGCATGAAACGGACTGAAGCGATAATACACTCCATGACTCTGCAGGAGAGGAGAAGTCCAAAGATTCTGAATTACTCGAGGAAACAGAGAATCGCTGCCGGCAGCGGGACTTCGATTCAAGATGTGAACAAGCTTCTCAAATCTTATGACCAGATGAAAGATATGATGAAGCAGTTCAACAGGAAGGGAAAGATGTTGAAGGGAATTAAAGGTTTACCATTTTAGAT
>LVBU01000115.1 GCA_001603185.1 Thermotogales bacterium Thermo_02
AAGCGATACTGGCCGCCGAAGGCGACTGGCGGTTCTTCATAACTCTCCATGCTCCACTCTCATCGGTTCTTAATAGAACTCTCGACAATGCTCTTTCTCTCGGCTCTTACCGACAACCTACAACGCACAACCTACAACGGTTCTTACAGGCCGCAAAGCAGAACTGGCACGATGAATAGAGAAGAAGCGAGAGGCCAGAGTTCAGAAGAGCGAAAAGATCTTGATCTTCTTACCTCTAACCTCTAACCCCTTACCTCTGTTCCACCCGCGCGCTGGTGTCGATCTTCTTTGATTTTGCCAAGACGCATTGCTTGAGATATACTATGAGAAAATGAATCGTTGTGATCTGAGTATCCAAGAAAGAAAGACTGATCAAGACTCGAATAACTTTAGCCAAATACAGTATTCATGTCTCCAGAGAGACCCAAGCATGGATCATGGCTAATCCTTATTGAATGCTTTCTAAGAAAACTCGCACGAACGCTATTGCACAACATTCAAGCAGATATTGTTGAAGAGCTAAGAAAAAGAAGCTTTGCATATCTCGATCGAATGATAACAATCGATTTGACGGATTTGGTTGGGCGGCGCATTTTCGGTCAAACACACTGAATAATGAAGTAGCTGCTGTTCCTTCTCTTATGCATGACTAGGAAGAAGTGTATATTCTTCACATTCCCATCTAAATGAGGGCTTCAGAGCGCTATTTGAAAGACCATTGATGTGAGTTTTGGTAATCAAACACCATAATACTTGAAGGCGAATGAATCAATCCACGGGTAAGAATCTCTGTGGGGTTGAGAGTCGGTGTCAAAAAGAGACTTTTGGTGGCGGAGCCGCCATGACGGGACGGGAGAAAAGGAGGTATATCTATGCAGCGTTCATTGTTTCTTGCTTTCTGCGAAAAGAGAAAACTGAGTGATTTCTCCATAAAAAAAGCCTTTGAAGATCTGGCACTAATTGAAAATTCGATGAACCAGAATGGTGTTCAACTAGACGACTGTACAGAGAGTGATCTCAAGGTATATTTACAGGAGCTAATTCGGCAGAACGAAAACTCCTTTGATCGGTTTCTTACATTCGCAAGATATTTCTACGTTGTGAACCGTGTGGATCTTTACCAGTATCTTGTGGCTATTATTGGAGGTTTTGGAGTGATCGAAAGCATATCAAAGCGAACAGCGCTTTTGACCAATCCTGAAACTGCAGATGCCATATTTAGCGATATTCAAGTACCACCACTTGGGTCACCAGTTGAAGAAAACCCGGTCTTTATGGCGAAGCTATTAGAGCGGATGAAGGAGGTCTTACCTGAGGAAACCTTCAAAAGGATTCTGGCAGGAAATCATCATAGGATTCCTAATTCCATTTTTGAGTCTGAAAAAGCAAAGTTTCGGGAACTTCATCACGATATAGATGGTTTCTTGAGTTATCGACACCAATCCCAGGTTGCTGAACTGGAAAAACACTGTAAAGAAGGGAAGATTTGGTATGAGCAAGTGATCACGCCTGAAGTGGTCGAGTATGTGCGCAATCATCCTGAAATTCAGGGCGGGGTTCGTGAAGGGAAAACTATACTCCTCACCAAAATCCCGTTTGATCCACAACTATACATCTCTGAGACAGACCCTTATCTGAAAAGGTTTTACGCTTGTCACTGCCCATTTGCCCGTTATGCTTTACTCTTGAACGAAGAGAAAATCATACCTGAGTGGTGTTACTGCAGCGCAGGCTTTGAAAAGCAATTGTTCGATTTCCTCTTCGAGAAAGAATTGTCAGTTGAAGTTCTGGAAACTCCTTTCAAAGGAGATACGCGATGTCGGTTTGCTCTCCATTTGGATTAGGGAGGAAAAGGACTCTTACGCCCGCGAAGAGTGCTTGGAAGAGCGAAAACACGTCCTCCGTTTGCCGTCCACCGTCCTCCGAGAAGAGCATCAAAAGCTGCAAAGCCGTCCTTCGTCCCTCGTCCCGGAGCATGGACCCGTCCTTGGTAAAGACCAGAGGCGAGAGGGGGGAGAGGTAAGAGGTTTGAAGAGCGAAAAGAACATCGAGAAAACGAGATAAGGAGAGAGGACGAGAAGGAGATCTTGGTTTTCTTACCTCTATCCTCTCACCCCTTACCTCTGATCCACCTCGTCGTCGTCGTCGTGAGCGAAGCGAACAGCTCGACGATGCTCTTTCTCTCCACTCTCCAACGATCTTTTGCCCGCGAAGCGGAACTGGCGCGACGCAGTCGTACTGGCATCGCGAAGCGATACTGGCCGCCGAAGGCGACTGGCGGTTCTTCATAACTCTCCATGCTCCACTC
>LVBU01000627.1 GCA_001603185.1 Thermotogales bacterium Thermo_02
ACATTGCAGGGAGTATAAAAACAAGAAGATGCTTCAACTTTATATGCATCTCAGACTCTCCTAAATAAACTCTTCCCCGCCTGCAGGCGGGGAAGAGCAGAAGTAAAGACTATTTGCCCATCAAAGGTGGATACCACTGAGAAATGGCGTCCTGTGCCATCTTTGAAAGCCCTTCCGGAGTAAGCTTCCCGGCATACATTTCCTGCATTCCCGGGCTGAGGACATCGTCGTAGAGAGAGGGCTTCTGAGTGGTGAATACTGAACCTACCCAGTAAACAAATGGAGACGCGTGATTGTTGTAAACTTCCAGAACCTCTTCTAGAAGAGGATTTGGTGGAATTGTTGCTCCAGAAACGGCCGGAATGTTATATGTTACTCCGGCAAAGATCGTTCCGAATTCCGGAGTCGCGCAGAACTTAAGGATCTCGATGGAGTCCGCTCTGTTCTTCACATTCGAAGTAAGGGCGATAGCTCCGTCGAGATACGTGTAAGCGTAAGGTTTCTGATCGGCCGTAGCGGTTGGGACCATGAAGTAACCGACATTCATGTCGGGATTAAGATCCTTCCATACTTGATAACCCCAAATGCCGTAGAAGACCATAGCCGCCTGTCCAAAGGCGAAGGAAGCGTCCTGGTCCACTGTGGAATTACCCATGAATCCATTCTGGTAGTAGACTTTGAGGTCATTTAGCTTTTTGTTTAGATCAGTGAACTTCGGATCAAGGAAGTTCGTTTCTCCATTAGTGAGGGCCTCAATCCATTCCGGTCCGAGGACACTGACGCCTGCCATGGCGTGCTGCATCGTCAGGGTCCAGGCATCTTTACCCGAGATGAAGAATGGGTCGATACCGTTCTTCTTTATAACCGCTGCGTTGGCTACGAGCTCATCCCATGTTGTCGGTTCCTGAAGGCCGAACTGATCGTAGTAGTCCTTGTTGTAGAATATGCCGACTACCTGTACCGCAAATGGAACACCGAATACCTGATCATTCCAGGAGACTGACTTGAGAGACGCTTCCGGGAAGTTTACAAGGTCCACATGGTCGTTGATTGGAAGGTAGAGACCGTTTTCAATCAGAACCTGTGTCCTTCCTCCGGGCAACCTTCTAGAGTAAACAAGATCCGGACCTGTACCCGTCTGGAGTGCCAGATTTACCTTTGAATCATACTCAGTGGCTAGATAGGACGTGAACTCGATAGTGATATCGTGTCCCTGAGCCTTCAACGCTGCCTCGACCTTCTGCCAGACTTCGGCGTCCTGAGGCCTCCAGCTCCAAATAGTTACTTTACCGGCAAAAGAACTAACAACCAGCAGAACTGCAATAGCAACTAACAAAAGTTTCTTCTTCATTTTTCCCCTCCTTAACGAAAGTATTGAGCGGTTAACGTTTTTCCGACCTTCCACTAATATCTATACAACATTAGCCACAAGTAATACTTTCTAAAACCTCTATAATAGCCTTTCATGGATAAACGAGCTGAAACACCAGTCTCTATTGTCAGAATGATTATAC
>LVBU01000628.1 GCA_001603185.1 Thermotogales bacterium Thermo_02
TTCTTGTATTACGGTGGGTATTTGGTGTATAATATTCTCATAGGATCTATGCAGAGAGGAGTGCTGAGATGAAGATCAAATCTGCTCGGCTCGAAAACTTCATGTTGTTTGATGACTTTGATATGGCTTGGTCGCCGAATATCAATGTCATATGCGGAAGCAACAGCACGGGGAAAACAGTGCTGATCAAGTTCATGTATGCCCTGCTCAAAGCATGGCGTGATACCGATACGGAAAAGGAAACAAAAGACCGGGTTAATACCGCCTTTGTTGAAAAGCTCACAGGTGTATTCCGTCCGGAGGATCGATTGATCGGCCGCCTTGTTCGTAGACAGCAAGGCTATTCACAATGTGCCTGCGGGATTGTCCTTGACAATTTCGAGCCAGTCGAGGCAGGTTTCGGTTCGAGGGCAAAATCACGTTTTGACCTGTTGAACTATCCACCAAAGGCAGATGGCGTTGATCCGCTGAATACAGCGATCTATATTCCGCCCAAGGAGATCATTTCTGCCACAGAGAATTTCCGCTTCCTCTATGAAGAAATGCATATTGCTTTTGAAGAGACTTACTATGATCTTGCCAAATTGCTGGATCGTCCACTGAAGAAAGGACCTAACACTGCGGAGCAAAAGTGTGTGTTGGATAAGTTGGGCGACATCATGCAGGGTGATATTATTCAGCGGGAGAACAAATTCTACCTCCGTGAAAGTGGCAAGGGTGAGTTTGAGATGGGCCTCGTTTCCGAGGGCTATCGGAAACTGGCAACGATCGCCTATCTGATCAAGAATGGCAGCTTGAACGCGAATTCTGTGCTCTTCTGGGACGAACCAGAGACAAATATGAATCCGAAGATGATTCATCCTTTGGTGGAAACCCTCATGCAGCTGGCCAAGCTAGGCGTGCAGGTATTTATCACAACGCATGACTATTTCCTGCAGCAATACTTCAATTTGGCCGCAGCCTACCCCGAAGCGAATCCGGACCACTTGGACATCAAGTTTGTATCCCTGTACCGACCAGAGGCTAAGGATTCTGCCATTCAGTACGAAGAGGCCGCTCAGGCCACCGATCTGGAACACAATACCATCATGGAAGAATTTGACGCTATATACGACAGAGAGCAGGGGTTCATCTATGGAGATACGCGAGAGTGATATGCTGTTTTCCTTCCATGAAGACGTCGCAGCCGTCAAGTATGACGATATGACGTTTTACAGGAAAAGCTACAATGCGGTAGAAGGCTCCAAAGGTGTCGATATTATCGCTGACAGCGCATATGCTTTGTATTTTGTCGAAGTGAAAAACTGCGAAGGATCTGCAGAGAATCAGGATGCGTGGCGTCGGCGCTATTCGGGTTCACGGAATATGGACGATCTGGCTTCGGAAATCGCATCGAAGGTCGCGCATACCTGCGCCTGTCTGGCAGGTGTATCTACATATGGGGAGCGCAATGCTGATGCAGCCTTTTTGTTGGATTTCGCCGCTGCGCTGCATTCTGCGAGCATTGCTTCTCTTGAGAAGAAACTGCTTGTGCTTTTGTATCTCGAGGGAGATTTTTCCTGTAAGTCGAGGTCAAATGACGCAATTTACAAAGAACTTCAAGATCGAATCAAGAAGCGCCTGAAATGGTTGAATTGTCGGGTAAGTGTTGTCTCCACAAAAACAGATCATCCGAAGGACTATGAAGTTACACAAGAACGTCGAGGTTAACTC
>LVBU01000629.1 GCA_001603185.1 Thermotogales bacterium Thermo_02
GGTGTGAGTAGGTCAGCGCAGCATAAAGAGGATGAGGACTAAGATTGCTTAGATTAGATACGGCCAGCTTTTTCAGCGCGCTCACCATGGGTTCGGGAGAGCCGATAGTCTTCGCGGCATACTCATCGGCCATGAATTCCCATCGCCGGCTGATATACGAACCCAACCAGTTGAAGGCCGAGAAGGTTGCCGATACTAAGATACCTCCATACAAGAGAGCTGTGTAGTCTCTTTCAATACCGAAAATCTCTGGAAGGACGCTGCTTCTAGTCAAGAGCCAGAGAAAGAGAATTGACAGGCCCGTCACCGCGTATGAGAGAATCAGTCCTTTAGTCGTATGTTTGTATCGATAATGGCCTGCCTCGTGGGCGAAAATCGCTTCGATCTCTTCTTGTGTGTGTTTCTCTATTAAGCTGTCATATAGAACTATTCTCTTTGCCTTGCCGATACCGGTGAAAAATGCGTTGGTGTGCGAGGTCCTTCTGGAAGCATCCATTACAAAGATCGACTTTATCTCGAATCCTGCCTTCTCGGAGAGTTTCATAATCCTCTGTTTCAGCTCTCCATCCTCCAGAGGGGTCAGCTTCGAGAAGAGAGGAAGAATCACGATCGGGAATAACCACCCGGAAAGCAGTTCGAAGACCAGTAATCCGGCCAGAATGTATATCCACCAGTTCGCGACCTTCTCGACTGCGAATAGAGCCATTAACAGCAGAGGCAGCCCGATTACTACGGCGAGCATTAAGCCCTTCGCTGTGTCCTTCAGATAAGTCGAGACGCTGGTTCTGTTGAAGCCATACTCTCTCTCGAGAACAAAGGTCGAATAGAGCGAAAAGGGCATAGACAGTAGATAGGAACCAAGTGCCATCAGCGTAAAGAAGATCACTCCCTGCCAGACGAAACTTCCGGCGAGCGACACCGACCAGCCTTCCAGTAGGGGAAAGAGCCAGAAGATTCCAACCGATAAAGCGATCACCTCGATGAGCGCCGAGAGTATCTTCAGCCTCCCCTTAGCGCGCGTATACTCGACCGAACTATCTACAAGTTCACGAGTATAGGCGTCCCTCAGAGCTTCGGGAAGAGAGGCTTTCGAAACCTTCGAGTGTCGATAATTGAGAATCAGAAGAGAAAACTCAAAGGCCGCTATTCCGTAGACAATCAGAAAATAAAGAAATGCAAATCCGTTCATTTACTCACCTCTATTGTATATTCTACGACAAAAACACCCCGACTGCTCGTGATCAAATCATGGCCATCTGTTATAGTATTCGAGAAGGGTACAGAACAGAGATCAGAGCGGGGGGAGACTATGTTTTTGAGAATGCGGAGATACGAGAACGAGGG
>LVBU01000630.1 GCA_001603185.1 Thermotogales bacterium Thermo_02
GAGTATACAGAATACTCTATCAATTTCCAATGCTCGCTGATAGATGATTAGGACTGATCAAGACCGACTGAGTGCCATTATGGCGATATTTCTATAGTATGAGAGATTTTTCGCGACTTGACTACTTTTTTGCTGTCTTCTCACTGACGGTTCATGGATTCTGCCCCGGAACAGATAAGTCTGAAAGAGGGGTGAGTCCAACTGGATTAGATAGCGCGAAAAAGAGATTGTGTCGCCGGCTCAAACGAGGAAAGCATTTCTCGCAGGTCTACATTTGGATTTCGAAGACGCTTCCGGGACAGCTACTTGTGTTTCGATCGTCTCGACGATATGGGAAGCCATTGGTCCTCCCGAAAACGAACTGATGTTATCTATACCAATAAAACCGGGGCTCTTAGAAAACGCGCAACTGGAGTATTAGGGAATATGCCGCTGGGTTCGATCGTCATTCCGTCATTATCCAGGCTTGGCAACGGTCGGAACAAGTGCAGAACCGGTGCCTGCAAAGTTTTCCCATTTCTATAATGAAGATTCTTAAACGCAGAGGGTGATAGTTGACTCATCTAAGTTTTTACCCATACCACTCATCGAAGATTTCGCGGAGGTCTCTGTCGAGATAGGAGAGAGCTTTGAGTCTCATCTCATCGGGTACTCCGTAGTAAGCTTCGGCAATTCCTCCGGCGATGGCGGCGAGAGTGTCGCTGTCGCCACCTACAGAGATCGCCGTCCTTATTGTGTCTTCAAACGATTCAGCCTCAATAAAGGCCTCGATAGCCTGCGGGACGGTCTCCTGACAGGTCTCGTTGAAGCGATAGCTATCCCTGATACAGTCGATCGTGAAGTCAAGGCGATAGTAGTCCCGTTCGATCCTTCTACGGATGTCCTCTTTTGAGAAGCCCTTTCTTGCAAGGAATACAGCTAAAGCCGTCGCTTCGGCTCCCTTTATTCCTTCGCTATGGTTGTGTGTAACGGCGGTAACTGCTCTCGAGAATCTTATAGCTTCCCTTTCAGTTCTTGCCTCGAATCCTGCGGGGCTTACGCGCATGGCTGCACCATTGCCGAAGCTACTATACGGGCTAGGTTCATCACTGAAAACCCATTTCAAGAACATCCCGCCGTATCCGCAGTGCGGATATCTTCGGCCAATCTCTTGCATATACTTCACGGAAAGTTCCTCAAGAGTCTTGCAATACAGCTCGTCGCGTTCATCGGACCGATCACTGGAATCGACAGCCTTGCTCGTTTCCATAATCGCACGGGCGATGGCCAGAGTCATTATTGTGTCATCGGTTGCTTCACATTCTGCCGTGAAGAGTTCGAATTCTTTGCTCCTGTGATTGTCGAATTCGAAACGCGATCCAACGATATCTCCAATTATTGCACCAAGCATCTTCTACCTCCATTATCATGGCAGTCGTCAGTCCTGGAGTTGATTATAGCACTTTAGCTCAGCACCATTGAAGCGCACGAGCGGTCCGGTTCCAGCAAAGACAGCATTCTCGATTCGACCAGATTTCGGACATGTTACTCCATGCAGACCCCAGAAGACTTATATTGTCCCTCCATATCGGCGAACCTACCTGTTGCTTTTTGAAAGGCTGAAAGTGAACTCAACTCCATCGGATAGGTTCGAAAAGCCACATTGGGTGCCATCAAGATCGCATATTGCCTTGACTATGGAAAGGCCGATTCCGTATCGTCCGTCATCTCTAGTCCTCGCCCTGTCTATCCTGTAAAAGCTCGTCCAGATCTTTTCCTTCTCTTCTTCAGGTATGGGGGCCCCACTGTTGAAAATCCGTATAACGACATGGTTCTTGCATGTATCTATACTTATTCTAATCCTCTTCTTTTCGTTCACGTGAAAGATCGCATTGCTTATATAGTTCGTGAGTATCTGTTCCGTTCTGAACG
>LVBU01000116.1 GCA_001603185.1 Thermotogales bacterium Thermo_02
CGCTTATGCTTAACTATGTCGCGATCTTCTGGGTTGACTATCTAGTCTACGGACCCTGGAAGGATCCGAGAGGATACGGATTTCCCGGTACCGCTCCTTTTCCAGAACAGGCAAAGCTTCCGACTTTTTTTGATGGCGAGTTTCATCTCGGTATCTTCACCGCCATCACTCTCGCCCTGATCTTGTTTTATGTATACAAAAAGACCAGCTGGGGATTCAATTCGCGTATTGTTGGTGACAACGCATCGGCAGCTAGGTATTCGGGAATTAGCGTGCGCAATTACACGATAATCGCACTTGTGGTAAGTGGCGCTATCGCCGGTCTTGGTGGCGCAACACAGATGATGGGTGTTCAGCATAGGCTGCAGCATGGCTTCTCTCCGGGTTACGGGTACACTGCGATAATAGTCGCCTGGCTAGGCAAGTTAAATCCTCTGGCGATAGTTCTGGTCTCGTTTCTCTTTGGCGGGTTGCTGGTTGGAAACGACCAGCTTCAGATGTTCTACAAGCTTCCCATGGCTCTTATATCTGTCTTCCAGGGACTCGTATTGTTCTGTCTCCTCGGAGGCGAGGCCTTATTCAAGTACAGACTGCGTATAGATCGAGAGGAGTTGCTCGACAATGAATGACCTGCCGTCCTTTATTATTTCTACGCTTCAGGCAACTGTAAGGGCCGGGACGCCTCTGCTCTTCGCGGTATTGGGAACAATACTGACCGAGAGATCTGGCGTTATGAATCTCGGTCTGGAAGGTATTATGCTTATTGGCGCTATAGGGGGGTTCGTAGCATCTTACAACACTTCGAGTCTTCTGGCTGCAGTTCTTGTCGCCATGCTAGGTGGTGCGATTCTGGGGCTGGTTCATGCCTTCTTCACCGTCACTTTGAAGATCAACCAGATAGTCAGCGGTCTGGCCATCACGATGCTCGGCGCAGGAATAAGCGGATTGTGGGGCAGAGACTACATAGGAGTTATCGCAAAGAGGTTTACCCCCGTCAGACTGCCTTTTCTCTCTGAACTGCCTTATGCTGGTCAGATCTTCTTTAGTCATGATTTTCTTGTCTATGTCAGTTACCTTGTGGTTCCGGCTATGTGGTTTGTAATCTACAAGACGAAGTTTGGTATGACACTCAGGGCAGTCGGAGAATCACCCGATGCGGCCGACGCAAGAGGAATCAACGTCTTCGCCATAAGATATGTGTATACGGTTATTGGAGCGTCAGTTACAGCTATTGGAGGGGCATATCTCTCCCTGGCATATAACTCTATGTGGATCGAGAACATGACTGCCGGAAGGGGCTGGATTGCAATAGCGCTCGTTCTCTTTGCGACATGGGATCCACTCAAGGCTCTTCTGGGTGCGTATCTCTTCGGTGGAATTACTGCGCTCGGCTTGAGACTGCAAGCTATAGGAACCCACATCTCTCCAGATTTTCTCAAGATGCTACCGTATCTCCTAACGATTGTTGTTCTATTCTTTACCTCCACTGACAATCTGAAGAGAAAAGTGGGAGCTCCCGCATCGCTGGGAACGCCTTATTCCAGAGAAGATAGAACGTAACGGAAAAAAGAATTTTCTGTACTGCCTTGACCGGTAACATTGTTTTGTGGTATAAAATATCAAACGAAGTCTTTTGGAGGCAATTATGATAACTCAGGCAGCTCTGGTAAGCTACGCATACGCTTATTGGTTTAGGAGGAACGTCCTTTCTTGGACTCCTCCGTTGTGTGCTTGAGAAAAAATACACGAAGGAGAATAGAGAGAGAGGACGTTGAGAGACGTCCTCTCTCTCTTTTATATCAGGAGGGATGTAGAATGAAGCGGGTTCTTGTATGTGTAGTACTACTTCTAGGAGTTCTGGGATTGTCAATGCAGACAGTGGCAATTACAGCAATAGTGGAACACCCGGCACTCGATGCTGTTAGACAAGGCGTCATTGATGTTCTCGCCGAGAATGGATTCAAGGATGGAGACAACATTAAGATCGACTACCAGAGTGCGCAGGGTTCGGTATCGACGGCAGTAGCCATTGCCAAGCAGTTCGTCTCTCTCAACCCCGCAGTAATGATAGGAATAGCAACACCTTCGGCACAGGCACTGGTTAACGCAACGAAAACAATCCCCATAGTCTTCAGTGCAGTCACAGATCCAGTTAGCGCTAACCTCGTACCTTCTTTCGGAAAGAACCCCGGCAATGTTGTAGGAATTAGCGATATGACTCCCGTTAAGACACAGCTTCAGCTCTTGAAACTTGCTATCCCCGAGGCCCAAACGCTCGGCGTTATCTATAATTCGGGCGAGGCAAACTCTGTTACGATAAGGGAATTCGCAAAGGAAGCTTGTGATGCTCTGGGAATGAAGTTGATCGATATCACGGGTTCGACAACCGTCGAAATGGTTGCCTCTCTCAATGCCCAGATCAGAGATGTCGATGCAATATACATTGGCACTGATAACACCGCAGCCTCGAGCATTGAATCTATCTCAAGAGTGGCCCTGAGGGAGAAGGTTGCAATAGTCGCCGCCGATATTGACATCGCACGCTCCGGTGGACTTATAGGTTTCGGCTTCAACTACTACCAGATTGGAAGAGCCACAGGCGAAATCGTATTGCAGGTATTGAACGGAGTAAGCACGTCCGAACTGGAGACAAAAATACTGGGCGCCAACTCTCTGATACTCTACGTAAACACGGACATTGCTGCAGAGCTGGGAATCGAGATCCCAAAAGCAATACTCGACAGAGCAGATATTATTGTTGAGAATGGCGTAGAAAAAACAAGGTAGAGATATGGCTATACTGGAACAGGGTTTAATAATTGGCCTAATGGCTCTGGGAGTGTATATATCATTTAGAATAGTTGACCTTCCCGACCTCACGACAGACGGTTCGTTTGCTCTTGGCGCAGCAGTGGCAGTCAGGGCAATAGTCTCTGGTCTTCCCGCATGGATCGCAATAGCACTTGCTTCAATATGCGGCGCTGTTGCAGGCAGTATTACGGGAACTATT
>LVBU01000631.1 GCA_001603185.1 Thermotogales bacterium Thermo_02
AATGCTTCTAGATATTATCGGTCCTGTGATAGTGGGCCCTTCGAGTTCTCATACCGCCGGGATGGCAAGACTTGGGAGAGCTTTTAGATCGCTTTTCGGGAGTATGCCTTCGCGCGTTGTCTTTGCACTTAACAGTCAGCTTTTCTCTACCTACAGAGGACATGGCACAGATAAGGCTCTGGTTGGTGGAGTTTTGGGAATGAAGGAATCCGATCCAGAGCTGAGACACGCTGTTTCGATTGGAAAGAATGCGGGACTCGAATTCTCTTTCGAAGAATCGCAAATGGAGACCCTTCACCCAAATACAGTGAGAATTACAGGACAATCCGGGCAGAAACACTTTAGTCTTACGGGTGCTTCCGTGGGCGGAGGAGCGATAAGAATCACTTCGATAGATGATTTCGAAACAAATGTTACCGGAAATTACCCTACGATAATAATGATGAACGCAGATATTCCTGGAGCTCTCTCTCACATTGTTGGCATAATCTCTGCAAGCGACATAAATATCAGCAATCTACTACTTTCGAGAGTCGATCCTTACAGACGCGAGGCTCTATGTGTTGTCGAGCTCGACAGTGAACCCGATCAGTATCTTCTTTCGGAGCTGAAGAGATTGCGGGTCGTGAGAAGAGTGTCATATCTGGAAAGACTGGACGTGTTCGGATGATGATGACCTTTGAAGAGCTTGTGGAAAGCGCCGAGATTTCGAATACGCCTTTACATGAGGTCGTAGTTAACTGGTATATGCTCAATACTGGAAAAGAGCCATCTGAAGCCATTAGCGTTGCCCGGAACCTTACGAACGAAATGATGGCTTCTTACTCCACCAGAGTAAACTCTCCTTCAAGATCACTTACCGGTTGGGTCGGAGAGAACGACAAAAAACTAAGAAGCCATTCTGCGCTCTTTCTCAGCCCGGTTGTCTATTCCGGAATCGAAATCGCAATTTCCATGGCCGAGCACAATGCAAGCATGGGTAGAATCGTAGCCTGTCCAACTGCCGGTGCCTGTGGAGTTGTACCGGGAGTATTGATCGCTCTGTCCAGAGATATGGGTATCGACATTGAGACTCTTTCCAATTCATTACTGGTAGCCGGAGCGGTGGGTGAAAGAATAAGGATAAAGGCTTCGATTTCCGGCGCGGTCTCAGGCTGCCAGGCAGAAATAGGAACGGCGACGGCTATGGCTTCGGTAGCCATAGTGTATGCTTTGCAACCCAATAACTATGGTGCTCTATTGTCTGCGCCTGCACTTGCTCTGAAATCTCTCATGGGGCTTGTCTGTGATCCGGTGGGTGGTTTTGTAGAGATCCCCTGTGTCAAGCGGAACGCTTTCGGAGCATCGACTGCGTTCACCGCTGCAGAAATGGCTATCGCTGGAGTAGAATCAGCAATACCTTTCGAGGAAGTTGCAGATTCTCTCGGAAGAGTCGGAAGACGTCTGCCTGAGGAATTGAGGGAAAGTGGCAGAGGAGGAGTGGCCGTGACACCAACCGCTAAAAGAATGGTGGCCGATTTTGCCGGTGTTGACAGAGAAAGATAATCGGTTTAGAATTGCTTTGCCCTATTCCCGGTTTGTGGTCTTGCCCTTTCCTGGATAGAGGATCATTTAGGAGGAATTTGACATGGAAATCAACAAACAGGAGATTGTAAAGGATTTTCAGATTCATGAAAACGATTCCGGATCTGCCGAGGTTCAGATTGCTATCCTTACCGCAAGAATCAGGCACCTTACCGAGCACCTTAAGAAACATCCCAAAGATTTCCACACGAGAAGAGGACTTCTTAAGCTCGTAGGAAGAAGAAGAAAAATGTTGAGATACATAAAGGCTAATAAGCCGGAAGTGTATATCGAGCTTATCAACAAACTCGGATTGAGGGGTTGAACAA
>LVBU01000117.1 GCA_001603185.1 Thermotogales bacterium Thermo_02
CTGTTGAAGCGATGATAATTAATTATTGAAGTTCTTAAGCTGAAGAAGTAACCCTGTCAGTTACGGCTAGAGATTACATCATTATCTAAAACCACAATCACATTATAACTACATCAAAGAGTTATCATTAATGAATTGGTCTGAAAGTAAACAGGCATATTGTGAATGCTAGATCACAAATGAGCGCAATCTAGATAAGCTGTCTTTCAGATATTCAAGTTCTAACTCTGGGCTTTGGAGAATGAATCAAATCCGACAGCAGCGAGAATCACAAGTCCTTTGAAGACATACTGAACGTACAGGTTGATCCCCATCAGATTGAAGGCGTTAGTTATCATTGTCAGCAGGAGGGCCCCTATAAGAGTCCTAACTACCGATCCTTCGCCGCCCGAAACGCTCGTACCGCCTATTACGGCCGAAGCTATTGCGTCGAGCTCGTACCCCTGTCCTGCGAGAGGTGTCACCGACAGCAGCCTTGAGGCGTAGACAATGCCGGAAACGGCTGCCATCATTCCACCTACTACAAAAGTCATTATCATATATAGGTCAACTTTGACGCCTGAAAGCCTTGCAGCCTCCTTGTTTCCGCCTATCGCGCAGGTATATCTGCCAAACCTGGTCTTTACGAGAACGAACTGTCCAAGAGCTACCAGAAGCAGAAGAAGAATGATAGGAAATGGAATCGGACCGACATAGCCATTCCCGATGAATGAAAAACCTTTGGAGTCAACGTATAGTGGATATCCACCAGTGTACATATACACAATTCCGCGTATTATAGTCATTGTTCCGAGAGTTGCGATTATCGGTGGTATATGTATCTTAGCACTCAAGAAGCCATTCAATGCTCCAAAAGCAGCACCAACCCCTATAACAAGAATGACTGCAAAAAACCAGTGCATTGAAGACTGAAATCCTACGACCATTGCGGCTGTAAGTGCCAGAAGAGATCCTACTGATATGTCAAAACCTCCACCTATTATAACGAAGGTCGCCCCAATCGCCATTATTCCAACGATCGAACTCTGTCTGAATACATTGATTATGTTTTGCCATGACATAAAGCGCGGTGTAATGAACGAGATTATTATGATAAGCACAAGGAATGCGATCAAGATTTTGTACTTACCAAGGATTGAGATCAGTCTTGACTTAGAATTCGAAACGGTCATCGCGCTCCACCACCCATGAATTTTGTCTTTCCGCCTATCGCCGTTTTCAGTATCTCGTCCTGTCGCGTACCGCGTCCGAACTCTCCGGCGATCTTGCCATCTCTGAAGACGAGAATCCTGTCCGATACTCTGTGAACTTCCTGAACCTCCGAAGATATGAATATTATGGCGACACCTGTACTTGCGAGCTGCCTGACAATAGAATAAATCTCGCCCTTTGCCTTGACATCGACTCCCTGTGTAGACTCATCCATTATTAGCACCTTCGGTCTGGTCAACAACCACTTCGAGATGACGACCTTCTGTTGATTACCTCCGCTCAGGAACTTTGTCTGCTGATACTCCGAGGCCAGTCTTATGTTCAACTTCTTCCTGAACTCATTACAAGTTTTAAGCTCTCTGTACTTGCTTATAAAGCCCGATCGGGATGAAAACTCTCCGATTGCGGGCAGCGTAATGTTTTTGAAGACCTCAAAAAGGAGAATCAATCCGTCAGTCTTTCTGTCTTCTGGAACCAGAGCTATCCCCGATCTGATAGCCTCTGAAGGGGACTTATAATTGACTTCTCTGTCACCGATCGTGATCTTGCCGCTATCAAACCTGTCTGCACCAAAAAGGGATCTCGCGAGTTCCGTCTTACCCGAACCGGTGAGCCCGGTTATTCCCAGAATCTCTCCGGCATATACGTCGAAGGAAATTCCCCCGACTCTAGGTAATTTGACTACGTCTCTAACGGAGATTACGGGTGGAAGCTCATATCTTGAGAAGCTTTCTCTCTCTTCGTCTTCATGAAGAATCTCTCCTACCATGAGATTTACAACCTCTTCCATGTCGGTATCGGCAGTATTGAGAGTAGCGATCTTCTTACCGTCTCTGAGCACTGTTATTCTATCGGTTATTCTGAACACCTCGTCCAGAATATGAGTTATATACAGAGTCGATATTCCCTTTCTTCTGAGTTCTTCGATTATTTCGAAGAGATGGTCTGCTTCTTGCTTAGAAAGCGATGCAGTTGGTTCGTCCATGATGACGAGTTTTGATTCTCTTGCCAGAGCTTTCATTATCTCCACGATCTTTTGCTGGGCGACTCCCAGACTGGCGATTTTCTCATCCGGTGGCAGTCTAAAACCAAAACTTTCGCAGATCACGTTATACTTTTTTCTCATTTCTCTCTGGCTCAAAAATCCGCGCTTTGAAAGCTCGTCACCAAGAAAGACGTTTTGTTCGACAGTGAGTTTCGGGATAAGACTTCTTTCCTGGTATATTACGCTTATGCCATTCTTGAAGGACTCGGACGGAGAGGCAAAGTCAACCTCTTCTCTATTGTAGACAATGCTCCCCGCGTCTTTACGATAAGCGCCAACTATGCACTTGGTCAACGTTGATTTTCCCGAACCATTCTCGCCCAGCAGTGCATGAACCTCTCCGAGCCTTATGTTCATGCTCACTTCCTGAAGAGCCTTTACACCGGGAAAGCTCTTGGAAAGCCCCTTGATCTCCAGAATATTCTCTAACTCTTCAGTTTTAACGTTCAAAGAAATCACCCACCGCTTCGATGTTCTCGTCCGGTATCCTTCTTATGTCCCATGATAATACAATACCACCCAGATCCATCTCTCTTGAAAGTTCGAGATAACGGCGAATATCTACTGAATCAACAGTGCAGATAGGCGGAAAATCCACAGCCTCGAAACCGGCGAATATTCTAGTTTTGCTGTCTTTTGTTCTGGAAATAGCTCTGACGAGCTCCAGTCCGAAGTTCTTCATATCTATACCCTCATCTATTAGGCTCTTGAAGCTTTTGGGCAGCGATAGACACGTTAGCTCTTCGAGTATCCAGAGAATCTCTTCTTCGGAAAGCTTCCCGTTTATCCTCTGGATTATCTTCCCAAGAGACAACAGCTCCATGGGAAGACCCGCAGGTCCCATAGTTTTGCAGTACACCATTGGCTTTATCCAGTCAACATGGCTGGCAAGTGCGCTGTAGTCCTGAGAAACAAAATCAGACAGTGCGGGGGTGAAAAGATCGATTCCGACATCGAGATCTCTGTTTCTGGCAAGAGATGAATACTCGCTCACCAGTTCAACAACAGACGCCTTCCTGAAGGAAAGGAATTCCGAAGCAGCCTCTATCATATTACTGATAGCTGCCATAGCTTTATCTTTTCCATCGGAGACGGCCAGAGAGTTGAGAAGGCCCTGAATTTCATATCTGAATTTCTCGGTGACGTTTTTGGATTCTCTCGTGCAAGTCTCACAGAAACATGTAAGAATATCGGCAAGACCGTTTGCAGGTGACGGAAATCTGATCCTGTCAAGAAAGATACCCGAAAAATCTGCTGTTTCGAGAGTCTCTTCGAATCTTTTCAGGAAATCCCCGGTCGCTCTCACCTTATTCGGGCAGAGAAACTCGAACTCTTCGCCACCAGATCTCTGAGAATCAAGTATCTGTGATTCTCCTTGTTCAAGTATCTTCACGACCTCGAAAGGTAATGTTTCGAACTTCACGGGAGCATCTGCGAGAACGGGGTACCAGAGATATGGAGAAACTCCTCTCTCCCTGCAAATTTGGACAACACGCTGAGATGATTCCGGTCTATCTGACCAGATCATAAGTGCGTCCAGTCCAAAGGCCTTCATCTTGCCGAGTTTCGATACGATGACTCTCTCCGTTTCTGTAGAGAGCTCTTCATTTAGAAGGATTTGCGACGCAATCCAGGGCCTTCTACAACAAGACATCTACGATCTTTCCCCCTCCGCCAGCTAAGAAGTTTTAGCTACATTTCCGGTTCGAATTCGTGCATATTCTCCTTTGTAACTACAACCTGTTCATTTCCCACGAACTTTGGTACCGGTTGTCCCGTAAGGTACTTGTAAGCCGTCTCGACAGCCATATAACCTTCATCAACAACCGAGTAGTACGTGGTTGCATAGACCTCTCCCGATTCGAGATAGGGAATCAGTTCCTTGGCATACTCGAGTCCGAGAACATATACTCCGGTTATTCCTCTTTCCTTCAAAGCCATGGAAGCTGCAATGGCTGCAGACCACCACTGGCAGGCTATAAGATCTACTTTTCTTCCGCTCTGCAAGAAGGCTTCCATGAAGGCCAGCGTTCCCTCTTTTGTCCACCCGTCGATCGGTCTCTTCTCGATAATGTTCCAACCCGGATACTTGTTGGCAATAGATAGGAAGCCCTCTTCTCTCATTCTTTGCGGTGCCGTTCCGGGGTTTCCTTCGATAAGTACGATATTCGCCGGTCCTGCTCCAAGAATTTCTTCAGCGATTCTCGCCTGTATCTGTCCGGCTTCAATGTCCGATCTGCCGATATGACTTATTACTCCGGGATACTCGCCCTTTGGATCTGTGCCCACTGTATTTGTGAAAGTTATGAGAGGAATGTTCGCTTCGTTGGCACGTATTACGGCCGTTCTCAAAGCCATGTTATCGGCTGCACAGAGTAGTATCAAGTCAACCCTTCTTGCGATGAAGTTCTCCACTTGAGACAGTTGCTTTCCAGCGTCCCATTCGGCGTCTGCATAGATGAGATTCAGACCGAACTCGGCAGCGGCTGCATCCATACCTCTTCTCTCAACACTGAAAAACTCAACAGAACCGGGCAACAGAACTGCAACGTCAAAGGTCTTCGCAAGTGAAAATCCTGCTAGCAGAACGATAGAGACGATTGCCATAACCATTACTTTTCTCATGATTCACCCCTCCAGGTTCAGAATTTTGTTTCCTTCAATCAGTGGATTCTTCCGCAGATCTCCCCGAGAAGCAATCTCTTCTGCGCTAAACACGCTCCGCCAATCACGACACTATAAGGTTCGAGCGAAGACTTATCTAGAAGATCCGATCTGTAAGCAGCTTCAGGCAGAACGCTCTTCAACGTCTCTTCGATTATCGGGAAGATACGATCGTACTGGTTAAAGCCGATACCACCTCCTATGATCAACCTCGCCGGATCGAGCAATAAAATTGAATTCGCAAATGCAAGCGCAAGATGCACGCACCCATCAACTATTCTCTTCTTAACCACGGCATCGTGTTCAAATCTCTCGAAAAGATTTGGGATGTCCGGTTCGAAGTTGTTTTCTATGCAGAAGGATTCCAGTGAATGTCCCGAGAGCCACTCTTCAAGCCTTCCAAAGTCGGAGGTTTTCTTCGATTCCGTTGACCAGTCCGTTATCATCTCTCCGACTTCGCCGGCTCCTCCGGTATAACCCTTGTATACTGTATTGCCTACTACCAGACCGGCACCGATCCCGGTTCCTATTGAGACGAGCAGAACATTGTCGAATCTGCTGGCCGCACCGATCCACGATTCGCCGAAGGCCGCGAGTGTCACATCGTTCTCCACTATCACTGGAAGACCGAACGCCTCTTCTAGAGGACTTTTCAGATCTAGATTTCCGATATTGAATGATGGTATGTATGTGACTATTTGGGTCTCTCCATCAACCGTCCCCGGAACTCCGATACTTATTCCAAGAATCCTGTCTCTCCCGATTCTCTCGATCTGGTCTTCGAGCTTCGAGTGTAACTCTTCAATAATCCCTCTACCAGTGTGAAGAGACTTCGAGGGGAAGACGTCGCTTTGGGAAATGTTGCCGTCGAGATCTACCAGAGCAACCACAGTCTTGGTTCCCCCGATGTCAACACTCAGCACATACTTGTAATCGGCCACAAACGAAAGGTTTATTGGTTTTCGTCCACCGGTGATTTTGCCGGTCCCCGGTCCGGTTTCAACGACAAGCCCTTCACCGATCAGAGTGTTTACTATAGACGAGATTGTGGGTTTGCTGAGACCCGTCAGCTTCGCCAGCTGAATCCTGGAAGTCCTCTTTTTTCTTCTGATCATGGTTATTATCTCTTCTGTCCGGAGCTCCATCAACTTCGATATCACCTGTATCCTCCCGAGAACTTACTTTATAATCTGAGCGTATTCCTTATTTCATCTGCGTTGTCACTAATCTTTTTGAGTATCTCTGCGGCCTTTGACATTCCTTCCTCTTCGCTCAACAAAACGTATTGCGAGATATCCAGAACGTCGTCGAAGCTTCTGTCGCAGTTTTTGAGTGGAGAGAGATCGATGCCTCTACCCAGGAACCTGCTGAACAGCTGCATTCCACAGTCCTCCCAGGTGCTGCTCTCGAAGAGAGGACTCCTGTAAAGTGGAATATAGACTGTATGACAGGACAGCCCTTCAGCCCTTATCGCGTCTTCAACAATCATGCTGGCGGGAATCAGCGATGGGTCTCTGTCTATGCCTTTGCTCCTGGCGTAATTAATAGCCTTTTCCCGGTCTATCCCAAAGTAGTCAAGGTCGAGCCTGAAGGGATAAAGATAGTAAGAGTTCTGGGACATCTCTTCGGGGTCTTTGAATGACATGAAGCCTGGGATACTGTCTATCTCAGCAGACAACATGTGCGCGTTCCTGGTTCGCAGCTTCACCTGCTCATCAAGTCTACCTAACTGAACTCTCAGTATCGCCGCCTGAAACTCCGTCATCCGGTAGTTCCACCCAAGACGGTAGTGTAGATAACCGGGTGAACCAATCGATCTGCCATTGCTTCTGTACGACCTGGCGAGAACAGCGATCTCTTCATCGGCTGTAGTTATCATGCCACCCTCGCCCGAAGTCATTGTCTTCGATTCCTGGAAGCTGAAGCAACCTATTAGTCCGAAGTTGCCCGCTTTCTTGCTCTTGAAATCCGATCCGTGTGCATGGGCCGCATCTTCAATCAGCACGAGATTCTTGCGCTCTGCCAGATCGAGAAGTTCTTCGATATTTCCAAGTCTTCCGCCATAATGAACTGTTATTATCGCTCTAGTCTTTCCGGTAATTCTTCTCGAAACATCTTCGGGGTCAAGGCATAGATTGTCCGGACTTATATCGGCGAAGACTGGAATGGCACCCAGATGCATGATCGCGCTGGCTGTCGCCATGAAAGTCCACGCGGGAAGAATAACCTCATCCCCGGCACCGATTCCCGCAGCTCTAAGAGCAATAACAATAGCCGCTTCTCCATTGGCAACAGCTATTGCATGTGGGGTAGCGTTATAGTCCTGGAATTCTCTCTCCAGCTTCCCGACTTCCCCCTCGGAATCACCACCAAGAAACCCTGAGAACCATCTCCTGCTCTTGAGCACTCTGTCGAGTGCATTCAGTTCCTCACCGCTACTGTATGGCCATGTCGGCCATTCGTATTCGAACTCCCTCTTTCCTCCAAAAAGCGCCAGTTCAGCCATTGGTTATCCCCTCCTAGATAGTTCTGTACTCATTAAGGAAAACGACTCGCTTTTCGTTGTTCGATCTGTAAAGAGCATCGATAATCCTCATAGTCTCTGTATTGTCGATACCCGAATTGATGTTTTCCACACCACTTTCAATACACTCTATGAAATGTCTAGCCTGTCGTATGTACAATTCCCGCGTCAAGTACCAGTCGCAGATTTTTGGAAAGAACTCGCCCTTCTTCTCAGCGACAGTCAGCTTTAGGGAAGTTGGAAAGACCCTGAGGTAGCCTTTCGTTCCGAAGATCTGAATACTGGACTCGACTCCGTCGGTGTGAGGATTCGCCCAGCCAAACTCTACGATACCGGGGGCGCCGTTTTCCATAGTCATAAGGGCTACCCCTACATCTTCAACATCGTAACTACCGAATGCAGTAATATAGGAGCCGGCCACGTGTGAGATTTGTACCTTGCCCAGCACATATCTAAGTGTATCTATAGGGTGGATACCCATATCTATTAGCGCTCCACCTCCGGAAAGCTCTTTTCTCGAAAACCAGCTTGAGGAGGGCACATAGCTTTCGTGAATTCCAAAACCCTTGAACTTCACTATCTCTCCAATAATGCCAGAGCCAACGATTTCACGCGCGTACTGAATGTGAGGATGAAATCTCCAGCATTGGCCTACCGAGAGTACCAGCCCTTTGTCACGGGCGATACTCGCGAGTTCAAGTGCGTGCTCGTAAGTCGTGGCCGCCGGTTTCTCTACCAGTACGTGTTTCCCGGCTTTCAGAGACTCTTTCACTATTTCATAATGCGTAACGTTTGGAGTCGAAACAATAACGGCATCAATAGGCGACTTCAAAAGCATCTCCGTCAGGTCTGTGTAGACTTCCGGGATGATGTACTCTGGAGAGAAATGCCCTTCGTAATACTCGACTTCCGGCCACTCACTGCTTCTGATTACGGCAAGTTTAGAGCGGTCGGGATCGCATGCAGAGACTACCCTTGCACTCTCAACACGCATGAATGATCCACAGTGAGTGATGCCCATCTTACCGGCGCCAACTATACCGACTCTCGTTTCCTGCATTACATCACCCCATTTTGGCTATTAGTAAATAAAAAAAACTAACCAATCTCGTCATGATTATATATGAAAGAGAGTTTCGCACAAAGGAGGAACTGGTTGGACTATGAAGACACAACTATGCTTTTGAAATCGATAACCGATCCTGAGTATCTTTCACTAGACGTGAAAGTACGTAGCAATAGTTTAAAGCCACTGCGAAATACTGTTATCCGCAGTGGCCATTTTTACGGTGTTCTTGAGTTTCTGACTGTCTGATTTAGTCTCAGAACTCTATTGATGCAAAGTTAGTCTTTTCCAGAAGAAGCTCAAATGGATACTTTCTCTCAACGAGTATGTCCAAATCTTCAATCCAGATTGAAATCATGACCACAATTTTTGCAGAATCTCCTGTCCTTGTCGTTCAGCTTGTAACACATTGTACACTTCTTGTAGCCGTAGAGAGTAGTACCACAGTTCTTGCAGGTGCTGGCTTTGTCTTCGTTTTCGGCATCGCACTCTGGACATCTTGAATAGCTTGTGCTGCTCTTCCTTTCGGCCTTAGCTTCTCTATCTGACACAAAGGTGTAGTCATATGTCATCTCTTCCTGCACTTCTTCTCTTTTTACGGGCCGCTGTTCGCTTACAGGTCCCGAGAAGTTCTTGGTCCTGGACAGTCCGATCAACATTCTTCCAAAGGAAGAGGCAATGATACCAAGAATAACGAACGAAAAAACACCGGTAAACGCAATACTCAGTACCGGCGCAAGAAAAAAGCTCGCAAAGCTGAAAATTATCAGTCCGAAACCGACTGCGTATACGACTCCTCCGATTATCCTGAGAAGCGTCCTGGTTGTATTAAATGAGCGGTTGTACATAATACCACCGTCCTTTCCTTTCAATTGTACAACGTCAAGACCTAACTAGTAATCACAAACAACACAATCGCTTTCAACAAAGAGATTAGAAGTTGTAGAATTGGTTGACACGAGTCAGGAGGAGGTGTCTTATGGATACCGGTGTGGTCTTATTGCTTCTTGCTCTTTTTTTCGGTCTTGTAGCCGTTCTCATAGTTTTTCTGAAATAGACAGGTTCTTGCCGCTTGGCACAGTATATGGAAATCGCCTGATAGAAAAGATCTGCCGTAGAGTATTCACAATCAGTTGATTTGTATGAAACCTGTTTTTATGTATAATGCTTCTAATAAAGTGGAGGGATAATATTGCTATAC
>LVBU01000632.1 GCA_001603185.1 Thermotogales bacterium Thermo_02
GACTTATCTCCGGTAAGAAGCTGCCAAGTCTGTGGGGTGTCCGCATTTATTGAACTCATAGAGCTCACCGAGAGATTAAGAAAGGATCGTATGCTGATCCTTTAAATCCAGCAAAACGGCAGAATTACTCAATGAGGAAACAATATCTCGCCCGAGACAAATAACAGCACGAGCAGGCCGATTATCGTAGCAATGAACACGAGGATTGACCGCTCCCTCTTCCAGAATACTGCAATTACTCCGACAAGAAACGAAAGTATTCCGAAAACGGCTGCAAGAAGACCGGGAATGGCAAGCCATAAATTGGTGAAGAAACCTTCACCACCCCTCTCTCCCAAGAAAATCAGAAGATAGAGAGCGGCAATAGACAATGCAAAACCTATTACAGATAACACAGACCACTTTCCAAGCGATGTCGTTGGCAAGAAAGTGTTTTTCATTTGCACACCTCCTCCTTTAAGAGATTAAGGTGTATTCCTTTCATAGAAAATCCAGACAACTTAAACCCCGGAAATTCTGTTCCAAAATATATATGCTAAACACACAGGCTAGTTAACCAGAGCCTTACAAGCCTCGTATTTCGGTCCGGAGTGGCTGATACTAGATATTCTACGAGAC
>LVBU01000118.1 GCA_001603185.1 Thermotogales bacterium Thermo_02
GGGCTGGTTTGGACTTCTCTTCGACATAGAATGGGCGAAGCAGTGGACGATGGCTACGATGGGGATATCGGTCGTGGCCGCGCTTTCGACATTGAGGCTCTCCGACCATCTTTATGTTCTGCAGATAGTCTATGATATAGTTCATCTCTCGGGTATAGCAATTGGATTTTATCTCTTCTGGAAGTACGATTTGAAGATCAAGAGAGCCGTTCAAGCAATAATGGCTACATGGATAGTCTATATGCTGAGCCACCTATTCTTCACTCCCTGGCCGTTCTGGCAGAATCAGGGCATGGCTTACTACAGCATAAATCAGATCAACGATCTCCCGTTCTTTCTCTTCGGACTGGAGTATCTCATTGTTGTCTTTCTCCTGATTGGCATAGACTTCGTTACTATTAGAGTGAATTCGAAGCTGCAGAGCGGTCTCTCAAAGACTCTTGTGCCTTTGGGACTCTATGTGCTCTTGTGTGTTACTCTTATCGCTCTGGGTTTGATAATCGTACCAGATTTGAGCATGAACACCTGCTCAGTTATCGGCTGAGGCGAAACTCAGCTGCCCTAGTTCTCCGGTCCTTCTCAGGATCTGAATTCCGACAAGGTTTCCGTCTCGATCGAAGTATCTTATTGCACGTTCTCTCTTCTTGAACTCGGAGGGGTTGAGTAGTATGTACTCGTAACCGTCCCAGACTTTCCAGCGTTTCAACTGAATCACTCCTCAAATACTACCCAAATCAATATACTAACATCATGTCCGATTTTTGCAACATGTGGCTTTGAAAGTCTGCGATCATTGCTCTGAGGGGCAAACAGATAAGACGAAATGGCGATTAATTTAGTTTGCTATCATACTCTGAAGTCTCTGCAATTTTGAACTAATCGTCAATAATCGTCTCTCAGCGCTCTTAGTTGATCCAATTTGTCTTTCAACACGATTACTCATTAATCGATGAGGTGTTAAAATACTTATGTGAAAGATAAGTAGTACGTACTTGTTAGTTTGTTTATTATCCTATCTTATATGGTCTCCAAATCTCTTGAACATGCAAACAGTCGTTGAAATCTCCGGTTCAGCAAAGGGGTTGTTTATTAGTCTTTGTATAGCGCGGTTGCGCAATAATCTTATGCTTCAGAAAGGGAGGATTCTTATGAGAAAGGTACTTCTGTTTTTTGGTCTGGTACTTCTATGCTCAGCGATTATGTTTGCGGATCTTCTGATGCCCGTTGTCAAGGCCCCAATGATAGTCACTACACTCGGTCAGAGCCCGGGCGCTCTCATGTTCAGGCTTGTATGTGTAAGAAGCAAGATTGCCTGTGTGCAGGAAGATTTGCTCACCGCCTCTCAGCTAAGAGAAAAGTTTCAAGCGCCCAATGGACCGAAGACACTTGTTATAACTACCGGTACCAGCTTGAAGGGTATGGGCGCTGCGGGCATAGATATCAATGCCGAAGTTAAGAGAGTCGAGGATCTCATGAAAGAGGCCAAAGCTCTCGGCATGACTATTATCGGAGCGCATATCGAAGGAATGGCGAGGCGCGTCGACGCAACAGACGAGAGGTCGATAGTCACAGTGATGCCGAAATCTGACCTGATACTAGTCATTGCGGCGAGCGATGAGGACGGCTACTTCGCGAAGTTCTCTGAAGAGAGCGGAATTCCCTTGCTCAAGGTAAACGAGTCGCTGGACATTGGCCCTGCCTTACTTGAACTAATTAACGCTGAATGACACCGCCACCGAATCATATGTATCGATCTTATGATCGGGATTAAAGGGGGAGGGTAATAGTGTTCTTCCACGCTGGTCTTATACTTGCAGTAATAGTGGTTACATTTGCGGTGGCAAAATACTTCAAACTTAGCGTTGAACTTTCCATGCTTCTCGCTGCGATTGTCGCGGGAATAGTCCACGCAGGAGGCGCCATTCCGGTTCGTCATCTGGTTGAAGGCTCCTTCACGTATCTGGATGTATGCTTGATCTTTATCACCGCAACTTTCTTCATGAACCTTCTTAAGGAGTCCGGTGGGGTTGCTTTCATGGTAAGGAGGATAGTCACCACCTTCCACAAGAGGCGACTTCTCTGTCTCTTCTTTTTGACTTTAGTTATGCTTGTACCGGGTGCTCTCACGGGAGCCGGTGCGGCAACTGTTTTGACTGTCGGGACACTGGTAGGTACGGTACTCGCCTATATGGGAATTTCTGAGAACCGGGTAGCCGCGATTATTTTCGTCTGCGCCGCCATGAGTGCTGCGGCACCGCCGGTAAACCTCTGGGCTATGATGGCAGCCGCCGGTTCAAACATGCCATATGTCGGCTTCTTCCTGCCACTACTGGTTCTAACCGTTTCCGGAGCGCTATTTGCCATGTTCTTTCTCGGTGGAAAGGGGAAAACGGTTGAACTTGAAAAGGCCCTGAAAGAACTTCCTACACCACACGAAAAGATGAACTGGCTTCGAGTTGGAATCCCGTTCGTTGTTCTTATAGGTCTGATTATGGCCGGCAGGATATGGCCCTATTCGATGCCGACCGTTGGTCTGCCTCTAATGTTTGTTATTGCATCAATCTCCGCAATCATCCTGAGTCCAAAGAAGCTTCAGATTCTCAGGATTGCGACTGATACTATCCATTCGCTGATTCCTCTTGTCGGAATAATGATAGTTGTTGGAATACTTATACAGATTATGGCTCTGAGTGGTGCCAGAGGCCTGATATCACTGGGCGTCGTCACTCTGCCCATGTGGGTGCTTTTTTCGACTTTGTTCCTGATTTTGCCAATCTCTGAAGGTCTCCTGCAATATGCCGTTGCGCCGCTACTCGGTGTTCCTCTGATACTGCTTTTCAACATGAAGGGAATGAATCCCATAATAGCACTGGCGGCAATGGCCGTTATGTGGCCTATCGGAGATATTCTTCCCCCCACGGCAGTCGTCGGTCGGGCGACTGTTATGGAACTGAAATTCAAAGGGCATTACTACAAAGACTTTCTTAAAACCGCGCTGATTCCCATGGGATTCGTCTTGCTGATCACAACTCTGTTCTTGATATTAAGCAACGAACTCTCCTTCTTTGTGGGCGGGTGATGTCATGGCTGAAAGGAAGTGTTTACGATGGCGATCTTAAACTCTATAATAAGCATTTGCTACTATCTGATCAGTGCGTTCATTGTCTTCGTGCTTGCCAAAAGCATAATAAAGACGAAGAATATTCAGGACGCTATTCTGTACTCCGTAATGCTCATGCCCTTCATCCTGCGCATACTTCGACTAAAGTAGGGGGGTGAGAATAATGACTGACAGAAATCTCATGATTGTTAAATTGATCTCTCTTGCCCTCGTGGTAACTGCGATGATAATTTCGGGAGTGCAGTTCTATAATCACAGGAACTTCCAGGAGGAAGTCGTCAAGGGTCCCGGCGTTACACAGGTGAAGAAGCTCAGTGACTATTTCGAACCGCTCAAGGGATCTATAAACGACTGCAATATCTATATACTCGATAGCGGTGTCCCCGGTGGAACGGCTATGCTGATCGGCAGGTCTCACCCGGAGGAACCGGCCGGAAACCTTGCGACACAGATTTTCGTGGAGAATGCCAAACTTACCCAGGGAAGACTGATTGTTGTGATAAGTGCTAACCAGAGCGCTTCACGCGTCACCAGACCGGGGGATGCCTACCCGCTATACTATACTATCGAAACGCCCTGGGGCGACAAAAAGTTCAGAATGGGCGACCGCTGGACCAGCCCGCTCGATTCATGGCCAGATCCAGAGGTCTATGTCCACTATCCCAGTGGCCAGTTGCTTGCATACATGGATATAAGGAACTTCAACAGAACCTGGCCCGGTCGGGACAATGGAATGATCACCGAACAGACCTGCTACGCATTCATGAACTTGATCAGGGAAGAGAAAGTTGATATCTTTGTCGATCTACATGAGGCCGAACTCGAATATCCGGTAATCAGCACGATAGTCGCTCATCAGAATGCGGCCGACATTGCCGGAATGGCTTCGATGATACTCACTTCTACGGAATTCAGAATCGGGATGGAGTATTCTCCCAAATCTCTACATGGCTTGTCGCACAGAGAAGTCGGAGATCATTCGGATGCCGTCTCAATTCTTCTGGAAGCTCCTCAACCATTCCTGGATAGAGTCAGAGGCATCACCGACGAGAAACTCCTGCTCACGGGGCAGGACGAATTCGTAATGATGGCCGGCAAGTACGGCTTGCTTTACGAGAAGATAGACGAAAAGGGCTGGCCCATAGATGTAAGGGTCGGAAGGCACTGTTCGACAGTGCTCTCAATATTTGAACTCTGGGGAGATTTCAACCCGGGAAAGGAGGTTCTCATAACGGGAGTACCACTGTATAGCGAGATTGTAAAGAACGGTACGGGATACTATTTCCTTGATCCATCCAAAGCAAGACCAGGTGACATTTATTATGAATGATCGGACTAATTTCCGGGAAACACCTCAAAAGGGAGGGGTATAAGGGTGAAAAGAGTACTTATCACTGTTCTTCTAGTACTATCTCTGTTCTACACAGGGCTGATGGCCTGTACGGATATCCTTGTAGGAAAACTCGCATCGGTCGATGGTTCAGTAATCGTTACGCAGACCGTCGATGGAACGTACGATTCCAGAATACTGATCGTCCCAGCGGCAGACCACGAACCGGGGAGCATGACTCCTGTCTGGGAATGGATAGTCTATGCCGATAGGATGCCGCTCGTACAGCTGGGCGAGATCCCCCAGGTCGAGCACACCTACCAGTACTTCCTGCACTCCTATCCATTCGGTAATGAAAAGGGCCTTCTGATGGGCGAGACCACTCAGGGCGGAGCCAGAGCAACAGCAAACAGCCCTGACGCGATCATGACGATCGAGCAGCTCCAGGCCTTCGCGCTTCAGAGAACCGACAATGCGAGAGATGCAATAATTCTCATGGGCGCTCTTGCAGAAGAGTACGGTTACCGAGAATCCTGTAATCTCGGTGAGTGTATAACTCTGGCAGACGGTAAGGAAGCCTGGATGTTCGAGATCTACGGTGTCGGTCCTCTCTGGAAACCAGGAGACGGCCCCGGAGCGGTCTGGGCAGCCCAGCGTGTTCCGGACGATCACATCTCTATGAACGGTAACTCGAGCATGATCGGTGAGATCGACCTTACGACGAACAGACCGCCGAACGTTGACGAAGACCACTTCCTGATCTGCGACAACTATCTAGACACCGCTATTGAACTGGGCCTTTACGATCCAGCAAGCGGTGAACCGTTTGTCTGGAAGTATGTCTACGGCAACATGAAGGGCAGATGGAACCCGAGGCTCTGGAGAGTCTTCGACACATTCAACCCGTCAGGTAACTGGCCATACGACAAGACCGACGACTACCCGTTCTCTGTCAAGCCAGACAATCTGGTATCTGTCTATGATGTAATAGATATCTACCGCGATGTCATGGCCGGTACACCACACGATATGGAAGCAAATGAGGCCTGGCTGTACACGAACAGCAGGGGCGAAACGGTCAAGAGTGGACTTGCTTCTCCTCAGCCCGGAGCGGAGTTCAGAAATCTGCTCGGCATTCCCAGCGTAAGGAACATCGCAGTCCAGAGCACCAGTTCCTTCTTCATATGTCAGACCAGAGACTGGCTACCGCCGGAAATCGGTGCGGTTGTCTGGTTCGGACTCGGCAACTCCCACAAGGCAGTCGTTGTACCTCTATACTGTGCAACTACTAGCGTTCCAGAGTCATGGAAGATCGTAAACAGAAGCGATCCAAAGATCGACAGAAACGCCGCATTCTGGGCATTCTACAGTGTGGATAGAGTATCGGGCGTCAGGTACCAGGTAATGATGCCGCTCGTCGAAGCAGTCAGGAAGCCTCTGCAGGAGAGAATTTACAGAATGCAGCCAGCGGTTGAAGCTGCGGCTCTCGCCATGTACGAGGTCGATCGCGACCTGGCCGTAGAGTACCTAACCCAGTACACATCCTCTTTGATGCTCGAAGTCGAAGCCGCATACTGGGAGCTTCTCGATACGCTGTTACTGAAGTTACCTTAATAACGTGTAAGTAGTAAGTCATTTTCGGGCCGGTTACGGCCGGCCCCATCCTCAAAAGGGAGGGGTATAAGGGTGAAAAGAGTACTTATCACTGTTCTTCTAGTACTATCTCTGTTTTACACAGGTCTGATGGCCTGTACGGATATCCTTGTAGGAAAACTCGCATCGGTCGATGGTTCAGTAATCGTTACGCAGACCGTCGATGGAACGTACGATTCAAGGATACTGATCGTCCCCGCGGCAGACCACGAACCGGGGAGCATGACTCCTGTCTGGGAATGGATAGTCTATGCCGATAGGATGCCGCTCGTACAGCTGGGCGAAATCCCCCAGGTCGAACACACCTATCAGTACTTCCTGCACTCCTATCCATTTGGCAATGAAAAAGGCCTTCTGATGGGTGAGACTACTCAGGGCGGAGCCAGAGCAACAGCAAACAGCCCTGACGCGATCATGACCATCGAGCAGCTCCAGGCCTTCGCGCTTCAGAGAACCGACAATGCGAGAGACGCAATAATTCTCATGGGCGCTCTTGCAGAAGAGTACGGTTACCGAGAATCCTGTAATCTCGGTGAGTGTATAACTCTGGCAGACGGTAAGGAAGCCTGGATGTTCGAGATCTACGGTGTCGGTCCTCTCTGGAAAC
>LVBU01000119.1 GCA_001603185.1 Thermotogales bacterium Thermo_02
TTCAATGACCCTGTTCTATTTCCTTCTTTTGGTTAAGTCAAAGTGCATAAGTTGAGCTTATCATACCCATTACAACACCTCCCAGAGTCACAGACATTGGTTCGCGTTGTGAAGGAATCTGGATGTCTGCCAGTGTATGGGCTGTCTGTGCAGTATTATTATACCGTTCACAATTGCAAAACCTCAGACGTGAATATTCTATTGGCGCGCGGGCATAAGAATTGCGAAGCCCTCCAGAATAACATTCATCGAAGCGGGTACAGTATTCTGCCCGTGAGGAAAATCGGCTCAGCCCCAGAGTTCCGTGTGATAATCGCTTCGCTTGATGCGGAACTTGATTTGGAAATCGACAATCTCCTGCCACATTAGAGCGCTATTCAGACTCTTGAAACTGATCATTTCTCCAGTGGTCCCAAAAACTGGCTCGATGTTCTTCTCAATACTGGAGTTCCTTATGCTGCTATAAGGAACTAACAGCGTCCCAATCCTCATACTGTCTTCCATTATTATTCCGACGACTTCCCTTCCTTCAAACACTACTCTGTCCTTAATGGGGAAGGACAGGCCCATGCTTCCTGGTTTGATTCTTTCATGAAGATCGATTACTTCATTGACTGACGGCCTCTTCCAGCTCTTACCGCAAGAGGAACAGGAGAATCCGCTATGGAAACCCTTTATCGAACTGACACTACCGCATTCAGGACATCTCCATAGAAGTCTCTCTATGTGCCTGTAGCTCCTGTAGGGCATTTCGAAAGTGGCGTCGCGTTTCGAGAGGAAAGCCATTACCTTCTTCTCTAACTCTGGATCGTATGCATCTATCGCCTCTCCAAATTCAACGGTAGCGAAGCCTGGCGAGAAAATGTTAGCCCATCTTGGCCAGAGTCGCTGAATGCCGTGAAACTTGACAGGAACTATGGGGATTTTCAGCATCCTGAAGAGCTTCCATATCTCATTCTTGACGTGCAGAGCTTTGCCGTCCCATGACCTCGCCGCCTCGGGTGCAATTCCAAGGGGAAGACCCGCCTTCACAGTCGAAAGCATCTGTCTTATAGCAGTCGTATCGACAGCGTATCGCCGAACGGGTATAGTACCAAAGCCAAGCAGCAACTTCAGTCTCTCAACATAAATTGCAGTCCCGACAAATCTTATGTAACGCCATGTAGAGTAGAATATCAGGGGCCCGTCGAAATGAGTTTGGTGAGCCAGAGCGATTATGAAAGGCTCTCTCTTGCGTAATACGCCGGCGTTCTTCACCCTGGAAGGTACCAGGAAGAGTACGAGCAACTTCACTACAAGAGAAGTCGCCATGAACAGCCACGGAACAGACCTGGTGTAATCGAACTCAATGTACTTTCCTCTATGAGGCAGCAAAAAGGGTATCCGCTTCATGTAAGAGTAGTATTCTTCAGACTCTCTCGCCACTTGTTTCTCTCCGATGTATGAGAAGACCAAAAGCAAGGAAACCGCGAGCGTGCAAAAAACTGTTAACCAGTACTTTCCGCTTATCAATATCATGGCTATCAGGAACGCTGAATATCCGACATACTGTGGCTGTCTTATAAAGCGATATGGACCGCTCACTACGGGTTTTCTCAACTTGACAAAGATCGATGGCAATCTGCCTTCCATATAGAAAAAAACCAAATAAGAGTATATTGAAAAGACTAGAGCTGCAATCATAAAAATAATGCCAGGCACAGAAACAAATGCCGGAGTTGAAGACGCTCCTCCGAAGAAGAATGCTACTGGCAGAGCCACCCAAAGAGCAAAGAGCTCTATTACCGGAAGTATAGTCATCCGAATCCCTCCAGTGAGAATATTGCTCCGCCTTCTACGCTATTCTCAGCGGTGATCTCAAGGCCGAGAGCAATGCAGATCTTGCTTACTATGGACAATCCCAGACCGTGACCTTCTCCACTGCGAGACGTATCTCCGCGATAGAATCTATCGAATATCCTTTCCAGATCGGTATTCTTTATACCCCTTCCCCAGTCCCTCACACTTAACTTCCCTTCTTTCCATACTACTTCTACGGGGCGGCCTTCGCCATACTTGACGGCGTTTTCAAGCAGTATCTTTAGAGCAATCTTCAGAAGCGCCGGATCGCTCTTCACAGTGATGTCAGGTATGATCGCGTTTATCTCGCTACCCGAAACGGCGGGAATGTCCTGGCACACTTCCCTGACTAGTTCATTAAGATTGAACTCTTCAATGTTTGCTCTGACGATAGGTCTTGATAAAAAGAGCAGTCCCTCGGTTACCGTCAGCATCTTTCCGGCTGTCTCGTAAATACTCTTCACAGCTTCCGTTAGCACTTCAGGGTCCTTAGCTCCCCATCTCTGTATCATTCTTGAAAAACCGAGAATGGAAGTAAGAGGCGATCTTATCTCGTGAGCGATATCGGAAGAAAACTGCTCCTGCCTCCTGTAACCGTCTTCAATTCTGTCTAGAGCGAGGTTCAGAGCGGACTTCATCTCTGCAAGTTCGGATGTCTTTGGATTGGTGACCAATCGCTTCGAAAGGTCGTCAAGAGTTATCTCCTTTAGCAGTTTCGAAGTCTCCTGGAGCGGTCTGGCTACTCTCCTGCCAAGGACTATGCCAGATATTATCGAAAGTACTGCCCCCACGAGAATTGAAAGCAAAAGCGTTGTCGAAAGGCTTTGAAGGAAGAAGTCAAGATCTTCCATTTGGGCTCCAAGCAAGACTTTATCGCTCCCGTTGCTGAAGCCGAAAAACAGGTACGAAACACCGTCGATTCGAGTTCTTACATAGCCGTCTACGTTGGGTGCCGAAGAGAGATTCGCCGGGTTCTGGAACACGATTCCGTTTATGCTCACGTAAAACTCGGCACCTCCCCGACCAATAGACATCCTGCCCATACCCTGTCTGACACCTCTGCCGGCAGGCGAATCCAGGAAGATCCTGCGCATCTCGACGGAGTAGTTGCGTATGAAAACACTTTCCGATACCCTGTAGATGAAGATCGCCGAAAAGGAGAGTATCACAAGCAGCAACAGAAATGAGTTGAAGGCGACCTGAGTTGAAGTGGAGAACACTCTGCTACTTGATGACATAACCCGATCCTCTAACAGTCTTTATCCTTTTTCCAGCCTCTCCAAGCTTGTTTCGAAGATAGTTGATATAGACTTCTACCACGTTTGGGTTTCCCCAGTCTTCGCTTCCCCAGACCTTTTCCAGAAGCCTGTCTTTCGAGAGAACGATTCCCGAATTGGCAAGCAGCACATGAAGGAGATCGAACTCCGTTTTGCTCAATCGGACTGGCCTGTCGTTTATCTGAACTTCCCTGGTCCTATTGTCCAGAGTGATTTCGTGGTAGTTTATCCTTTCGGGAATGCCCTTGCGTCTCATGACGGCCTCGATCCTTGCCAGCAGCTCCTCTATCTCGAAGGGTTTTGGCAGATAATCATCGGCACCACTCTTCAAGCCTCTAATCCTATCACTGACATCGCCTTTGGCAGTGAGCATTATTACTGGAAGTTCAGTGGAGAAGTTCTCTCTGATTTCTTCGAGGATTTCGAAACCGTTCTTTCCTGGAAGCATCACGTCCAGTATTACGAGATCTGGTAGCTCCGCTTCGAGTAGGCCAATCGCGTCGAAACCGTCTGCCGTTAACTCTACGGAGTAACCCTCGTGAGTGAGCTCCATTTTCAGCAACTTCCCTATATGAGGATCATCCTCGACAACAATAACTCTTCCCTTCAACTCTTCACATCCCTCCCGTTGGTTATCAATGAAATTGTACCTCCAAAGATCATTCCGAGTGTCATCAAGGAGAGACCCAGAATCTCAATTCTGCTCGGTAATTCGGCAAGGATTATCATTGCAAATAGCAGCGCGAAGGCCGGTTCTCCGACATATATTAGCGAAGCGCCCAGTGATCCCAGGAATTTCTGGTACTTAAGCTGGATAACAACGGCGAAGATCGTCGCAAAGACTGCCGTAAATGCGGCCACGCCAATGATCTGGGGAGTCACAAACAACCTGCCTTCCACAAAAGGCGTGAGAGCGAGATTGACGACTATGACAACAATGAACTGGGGAAGCAACAGCTCCATATCATTGATATCGCTGCCTCTGGTGAAATGAGTTATGAAAACGACGTGAAGAGCGAAGGAAACAGAGCATAATGTGGTGAGGAGATCGCCAATATTGAATCCACCCTCGGGAGTTGTCAGAAAATAAAGTCCTACCAATGATATTCCAAGTGCAGCTATCTGAGATCTGTTGGGAATCCTTCTCTCAATAAGCGGCGACAGTATGGCTACGATACCGACATATAGCGAAGTGATAAACGCGCTCTTGGAAGCGCTTGTGAAAACTAGCCCCCACGTCTGGAAGACATAGCCGCCAGAAAGGAAGAGACCGAGGAGAAGCCCTCTACCCAGAGAACGCCTAGAAAACGTAAGACCCAGTCTCCTCCTAAGAGGAAGTAACAGCAAGACGGCTATCGAAAAACGCAAGAAGTTGTAGAAAACCGGGGAAAGCCCATGCAGAATATCCTTCTGCATGGGAAAGGTAAGTCCCCAAAATACTACAACAAGCAAGAGATTGACATACGACTTCGACTTATTCGTCATCTCGTTTCTATAGTTCTTGAAGAGACCGGCTAGTTGCTAAGAACGATCGCCAGTACCACTCCAACGACTAGAATACCTATGAGCGAGAAGAGTATTATATTGTCGGTTCTCTTCTCCTCTTCGGTCTTCTCCTGTAGTCTGAAATCTACCGATGTTGTCATGTCCCTGTTCACATAGACATTCTGTTTAGCGTCTCTGTACCCCCATTTGGAGACCGTTACCGTGTGACTGCCGACCTTCTCAAAATCCTTGTAAGGCGTATCCCCTACATACTCGCCGTCTACATACACCTGCGCGTTTGGAATCGATGTGACTTCAAGATAACCATAGATATAGTTTGGAAGAAGAGAGAAGTTGAAGTTGCTGGAACCGGGCTGTATGTTCACTACTGCCGGCCCGTAGACTAAGTTTCTCTTTGTATAGAGATATACAGTGTGCGTTCCGACTTCAAGAGTGGTCGTCACTGGAGCGGTA